>NZ_BCVK01000036.1 GCF_001591705.1 Lactococcus cremoris subsp. cremoris NBRC 100676
AATATCCCATATCTCCAAGGACTGTTGGTGTCCCAAATTGACTCAACACTTCCTCGGTCATTGAACTATCAGCCATTGAAGCAGGAGTAATTGTGTAGTCTATGACATAGCCTGATTCACTGACTAAAGCATGACATTTACATCCATAGAAGTACTGTCCCTTTGTAGCATTGTAGCCAACATTTGCATAATCTCCAAGACCTTTGCTTCTGAAATTACGAATAGGCTGACACAAAGGAATGGGGAAGCTGTCAATAATGGATACACTCATTCCTTCAACCTCTTTAAAGACGAGTGCTTGGCGAATGACTTGGATACTCGGTAAGAGGGCATTACAACGGCGGACAAAGCGAGAATATTCTAGGAAATTAGGAAATAAACTTTGAGCCAATTGGTGCTTAGCTTTAAGCGTTTCACTAAAATGCAGTACGCCCCATAGGTAACAAGCGATAACTAAGCAATCTGATGTTGCGAGATGGACGTTCTTTCGGTTTTGAACCTCAAGGGGAACCCTCGTTTGATAAAGCGTCTCAATGGTTGTCAGTAAATAAACAAAAACTTTTGGAAGTGTGCTATTATAAGTCATATAAGTCGTACGCTTTCTAATGCTTAGTGGTTTAAGATTAGGATAGCACGACTTATTTATTTTCCAATGAACTTAACTAGCAATTCGGGTATTATATTAGTAAAAACATTCCCCTTGGTACTCCAAGAGTGGCTGGGATAAATGCAGGATATGACCTCTAGAAGGTTCCAGATTCAAGATAAGAAAAGTATTTGTAAGATGAGATGAATTGATGAAAAACAGCTTTATATTGGCTGTTTTTTCTATAAAAACTTGAGATTTAAATAAAAGATTTTAAAAAAATCTATATAATAATTTATCCGATAAGAATAGTGACACTGTTTACCGTAAAATAGGTGTCTGGCACAAATAAAAGTTATCCAAAATAATGGAGAGTTAACATGACTTAAAGTAAGAAATTTGTCCAAGTCGCCTTTTCAAACTTCGCAAAAAGTAAAATTTATAATATAATAGATAGCTGGGGCTCTTTTAAGGTTGCGAAACATAAAGAGAGTTTATCCTCTAAAAAAAGGAGAAAAAATGGGAGAAAATACTGTTCCTCAAAAATCTAGTGATAATGTGGGCTCAATAGTGGCTTTAATGGTCGCCCTATTGGTAGCAATCTTTGCTTTTCAGCTTAATGCTTCAATGCTCTCGCCTGCTTTGGTTACCATGCAGGCTCAATTACATACGACAGCTTCGTCTATAGCACTGACACAAACCATCTTTTTTACAGCTGCGGCCTTATTTGCTTTGTTTCTGCCTCGTTTGGCGGATTTGATTGGACGAAAAAAAGTTCTGATTGGAATGCTTACCTTAACAATGATTGGTTGTCTT
The DNA here is from genome assembly GCF_001591705.1 of Lactococcus cremoris subsp. cremoris NBRC 100676. GTDB lineage: Bacteria > Bacillota > Bacilli > Lactobacillales > Streptococcaceae > Lactococcus > Lactococcus cremoris. Next base: position 1,403 of record NZ_BCVK01000036.1, read on the forward strand.
ATTTCTGGATTTGCTACAAATGTGGGAATTTTGATGATTGGTCGTATCTTACAAGGTGCTGCTGGCCCTGTAGTTCCACTTTGTTTAATCATCTTGCACGTGAAAGTGCGCAATGAGAAGAGATATGCAAAATTAATGGCCATACTTACTTCAATTAATGGTGGAATTGCTGGAGTTGATGCATTAGCAGGTGGCTGGTTAGTGAGCCATGGTGGTTTCCGTTCTGTATTTTTTGTTATGGGAATTACGGCAGCACTTGCTATTCTTTTAGTAAGTTTTGGAACGCAAGAGTCAACTGCAAAAGATACGCCAAAAATGGATTGGACTGGAGTCATCCTTTTAGTAGTAGCAATGGGTGCGCTCTTAAGTGCGGTGAATGCTTTGCAAGGAAGCTTTGGAAATCTTGGACTTCCTAATTGGCTTTTAGCTTCAGTCTTGGCTCTTTTAGGTCTGATTTGTTTCGTTGGATTTTGGCAAGTGGAAAAACGAGTGAACCATCCGATGGTTCCTATTAATTATTTGAAGCAAAGAAGAACATGGGGATTATTAATTACAACTCTATTAACAATGACTGGTGTTTTTGCAATTATGAATGGAATTATTCCAGCTTTAGGTCAAGATGGTAAGTTTGGTTTGGGACTTGGGGCAGATATGGTTTCTCTTGTCACCCTTACTCCTTATGCGCTTGCTGGCTTATTCTTTGGTCCTGTTTCAGGCTTCTTGGCCGCTCGCTTTGGTTTTGCGAAGGTCCTTCGAGTGGGGCTTTTAACGACGATTATCGGAATAGTTTTGGCTGTTGCTGGCGTGCTACAACCTTCAATCTGGCTTTTATTGTTGGTATCTACCTTCATTGGGATTACCTATGCTGGAATAACAAATATTATGTTAAATGGTCTCGGAATTGTGCTTTCACCAGAGGATAATCCAGGCTATCTTCCGGGATTAAATGCTGGAATGTTTAATCTGGGAGCTGGTCTCAGTTTCATTATTTTATATGCTGTACCAACAGTTTTACATACGAGTGTTGGTGGAAGCAGTTCTGGTTATATTTGTGGGATTGTTACAGGATTGATTCTTATTATTATTGCTTTCTTTACTTCGTTTTTGATTCCAGATTCTAAGACTGTAAAATAAACCTTGAATAAATATTAATTTATTACTCATCAAAAAACTCTGACGGAATTCCGGCAGAGTTTTTTATTCTGGTAAATTATCAAAGTATTCTGGGAAAGCTTTTAAAACTGCCATTTCTTCATCAAACATTAAGTGTAAGTGCTTGGCAGCAGCAGCAACGGCTTTTTCTCCATCGTGATTTTCGACGGCCTTTAAAATTTCCTTGTGTTGTTCAATCAAGGTATTCCATGGTAAATCAGAAATCGCAAGACGCAGCCAACGGAATCGGTTGAATTGAATATTAATGGTTTGAAGCCAGTCCCAAACCTGAGCGTGATTGGTCATCAAATAAAAGGTTTTATGAAATTCCTCATCAGCATTAAAAAAATTGTGATATTCAGCATTGGCAGCATATTTTTCTTGAAGTTCAATGGCATCACGTGCTTGATTTAGCAAAAGACTATTATTTAAAGAAGCTGCCTCAGCAACTATTTTAGCTTCAAGGTTTTCTCGAATGAATCGAGCATTAATTGCTGCATCTAAATCAATTTTTGTGACGTAAGTTCCTGATTGAGGAATGCTATAAATGAGTCCATCACGGCGTAAACGAAGAAGTGCTTCTCTGACAGGCGTTCGACCGAGTTGTAAATCAATTTCGATATTTTTTTGTGAAATCTTTTGTCCAGGACGATATTCATTCCGGAGAATTTTACCTGTAATTTGCTTATAGGCTTGATTCTGTAGATTAAAATTCAATTCATTCATTCTGTAATTATAGCACAGCCAGTAGGTCGAAACAAGGTTTCAAGCTGTGAGCCTTTTTTTAATTCTGACCGAGTGAAACAAGGGCAATAAATTTCCTTTTTTTATTAGCTTTTACTTAAGGTATTCTTCTGTTATGTCAGTGTTGAAAATGACTAAAAGGGACATTTTTGTTAAAGCTATACACCGTCTATTCTTTTTTTGTTTTGTCTTTCACGACACTGAATTGAAGTAAAGTAGGGCAAGTCTAAAATCAAATCATCAAGGCAATGCTTTAAAACATTGTCTTTTTTTAAATATATCCTTGACAACGGTTACTTAAAATTGATATACTAGTTTTTGTAAACGAGAAACTGATATATCACTTTTGAATTAAAGGAGAAATAATGGTGAAATTGCTTGATAATTACTTGGAAAAAAGCGAGAGATTTGCGGAGGCAAAGATTAATATTCCAAAGTTTGACCAAGGAAAAGTCGCAGAATCAACAACAGATAATCCGGTCTGGGTTCATTTTGGTGGAGGAAATCTTTTTAGATGTTTTCACGCGGTTGTCGCGCAAGACTTGTTAAATCAAGGAGAACTGAACTCTGGGATTATAGTTGCTGAAACTTATGATGATGAGGTCATTGAGAAAATCTATCATGCTTATGATAATCGTTTTCTATCAGTAACAATGAAATAGGATGGAACTTTTGATAAAGAATTAATTGCTTCTGTTTCCGAAAGTTTTTATTTTAATTCTGAAAATACCGAAGGTTGGGCTCATTTAACAAAAGTATTTGAAAATCCATCTTTGCAATTCACAACTTTTTCAATTACGGAAAAAGGTTATTCACTTCGTGATTCCAAAGATCAATTGACGCCTTTGGCACTTGAAGATATGCAAGGAAGAAGTAAGCCCAAAACCAATATGGGCGCAATTACTTATCTCCTTTATGCAAGATTTAAAGCCGGTAAATTTCCGATTGCCATGGTCAGTACAGATAATTTTTCAGAAAATGGTTTGAAATTGCAGGAAGCGATTTTGACCATTGCTAAGGCTTGGGTTGAAAATGAAATCGTAGAACAAGATTTCTATGATTATCTCATCAATCCTAAAAAAGTTAGTTTCCCCTGGTCGATGATTGACCGAATCACTCCCAATCCGTCTGAAAAAGTAGCAGAATTACTGACAGCTGACGGTTTTGAGGATACAGAAATTTTACATAGTCAAAAACATACAAATATCGCTCCTTTTGGTAATACGGAAGAAGTTCATTATTTGGTGATTGAAGATGCCTTTCCAAACGGGAGACCTGCCTTAGAAAAAGCAGGAGTTATTTTGACTGACCGTGAAACGGTAAATGATGCTGACCAGATGAAAGTTACAGCTTGTTTGAACCCTCTTCATACTGCTTTAGCCATTTTTGGAAGCTTATTAGATTATCATTCAATTTGGGAAGAAGTTGCTAATCCAGACTTGTTAGCACTTATTAAAAATTTAGGATATGGTGAGGCTTTGCCTGTGGTTAAGAATCCGAAAATTATCAATCCGACAGAGTTTATTGACCAGTTACTGACTAAACGTTTACCAAATAAAAATATTCCAGATACACCACAGAGAATTGCGGCAGATACGTCACAAAAAATTCCTGTTCGCTATGGGGTAACGATTGGCCACTATATTGCCAACCCAAGATTTTCTGTCAAAGAATTGGAATTTATTCCATTAGTCATTGCAGCTTGGTGCCGTTATTTGATCGGAATTAATGATGAGTTAGAAAGTTTTTCTCCAAGTCCTGACCCTCTTCTTGAAGAGTTACAAGCTTTTGTTGCCGAGGTAAAATTAGATGGTAGTCAAAAAGAAATTCATGAAATTTTGAAACCCATCTTATCTAATCATCAAATTTTCCCACATGAGATGTATCAAACGGGCTTAGCAGAAAAAATTGAGACTTACTTTGAAGAGATGATTCAAGGCAAAGGGGCTGTACTTGCGACGCTACAAAATGCTCTAAAAAAACATGGGAAAAATTACTGACAGATGCTCAGATTATGAGTTGTCAGTAAAAATAAACTTAAAAATTACTGACAGAAAGTTTATGTAGGACCTGACAGTAAAAATTACTGACAATATGAGTCAATTAAAAGAAAGGAAAGTAAATTCTGACACTGACAGAATTTGCAATGTATAAAAATGGAAATGACAATGCGTTGGTTTGGTTCAAATGCAGATAAGGTAGAACTTTCTGAAATTGCCCAAGTTCCAGGTGTTAAAGGAGTTGTTGGAATGATTATGGATATTCCAGCAGGAGAAGTTTGGCCCAAAGAGAGAATTAAGGCCCTTAAAGAGGAAATTGAAGCCGCAGGTTTAAGTTTAAAAGTAATTGAATCTGTCAATATTCATGATGATATCAAGATTGGTCTACCGACTCGTGATAAATATATTGAGAACTATAAAGAAACGATTCGTAATCTTGCTGAATTTGGAATTGAAGTCATTTGTTATAACTTCATGCCTGTATTTGACTGGTTGAAATCAGATTTGGATTATCGTTTAGCTGATAATTCGCAAACGATGGCTTTTGTTGCTGGGGACATTCCAGAAAATCCTCAAGAAATTATTGACCGTGTTCAAGCGGCCGATGGTGGCTTTTCACTCCCAGGTTGGGAACCAGAAAGATTGTCAGAAGTGAAAGACCTCTTTGAAGCCTACAAAAATGTCGATGAGCATAAATTGCGCGAAAACTTTGCCTACTTTCTAAAAGCAATCATTCCCACTTGTGAAGAAGTTGGAATTAAAATGGCGGTTCACCCAGATGACCCACCATATCCTATGTTTGGTCTTCCTCGTGTTGTGAAAAATCGTGAGGATTTAGATTGGATTTGTAATGTTGTAGATAGTCCATCAAATGCAATCACCCTTTGTACGGGGTCAATTGCCGAAGATCCAGCCAATAATGTCTATGAAATTATGGCTGAATTTATCAAAAGAGACCGAATTCCTTTTGCACATGTGCGAAATATCAAATTTTTGCCAAGTGGTGAAAAAGATTTTTACGAAGCTCCTCATATGTCGGAGTATGGTTCCCTTGATATGTATAAAATACTGAAAGCCATGTATGATAATGGTTTTGATGGATATATTCGTCCAGACCATGGTCGAATGATTTGGGGAGAAACAGGACGTCCAGGCTATGGCTTATATGACCGTGCACTTGGGGCAAGTTATCTTAATGGGCTTTGGGAGGCTCTTGAAAAAAATAATCAGTAAATAAAAATTTTATGAAGGAATCTATTTTAAAGAACTTTTTGTGAAAAAAATGTGCGGAGACTTTTCTCCGCTAAATTTAGAACGACGGAGTAAGCGTTTCACAAAGTTCACAACTTAACAAAGTTTATGGAAAAATTTGTCAATTTTCACTGACAAAAATATAAAAATAGGAGAATCTGTTTAAAATGGCAGAAAAACAAAAAACTTCATGGGTTTACACACCAAAAGAAATTAATACAAGGCGTGGTCTTCTTTACGGCTTGACCGATTTAATGGGCGGAGGCTGGAACAATATTGTTTCTGGCGTCATCTTTGTCTTTGTTCTTTCACAAGGAATAAGTCCCTTATTTACAGGAGCAGTTTTGGGGATTGGTCGGATTATTGATGCCATCTGGTCCCTCTTTTTTGGGGCAATTACTGACCGGTTCTATCGGACAAAATTAGGGCGAAAATATGGACGACATCATTTCTTTATTGCGCTCGGCGGGATATTATTTGCGATTTTATTTCCAATGTTTTGGATTTCAACTAGTAGTTGGCAATATTATCTTTGGGTTTATGTTGCTATTGAAGTGGCGATTTCGATGATATTAATTCCTTGGGAAACTTTGCCTACGGAAATGACGCCTGATTATAAAAAAAGAACGACTCTCTCAGGAAGCCGAATGTTCATTTCGGCAACTGGGACGGCTATTGTCTTCTTTACCTTGGCTGTACTTAAATCATTTAACAATCCTAATGCCTATCTTTATACGGGAATTACTTGGACAGTTATTTTTGTCATTGCCATCTTCACTTCTTGGCGTGCAAGTTGGGAACGCCCCCTAAGTCCAGAATTTCTAGCAGCGCTAGATGCTCAACCGCGGCTTGGTTTTGGAGGATTTATGAAAAAAACAGTGACAGATTACTTTGGGACTTTCAAAAACAAATCATTCAGGAAGCATTTATTAGTTTATTTACTATCATTTACAGGAAAAGATTTCTATTCTACTTTGCTTCCAACTTTTATCGTGATTGGATTGTCTGGAACATCTGCTAATGCTCCTTGGGTCTTGCAAGCCCTCTCGGCATTTGGGATTCTATCAACCATTGCGGCAGTTAAATTGATGGTCACTCGCGGTCCAAAATATTTATTCACTTTGAGTTATTTGTCAATTATCGTCGCCATGCTCGGTTATTTAGTCATTTATCTGACGGGAATTAATAATCCAATGTGGATGCTTGTGATTGTTTCTATCATTTATCAACTTGGGCGAGGAATTTTAGAATTTACCCCTTGGAATGTTTTTCCTTTCATTCCAGATGTTGATCGAATTTTTACACATGGAGATAAGGCTGGCGTTTATGCTTCTGTCATGACTTTCTTTCGTAAATCAACAGGGGCACTTGCAACATATATTGCTGGTTGGGCTCTTGAAGAAATTGGCTTTAATTCAACTACAATGACGACTCATGCTAATACGCCATTAGGTATTCTACACGGGATTATGTTGATTTTCATCTTTGTTCCAATTGGCTTGTTAGTGGCTGCCTTGATTGCCGCTCGTACTTTCAAACTTAATCGTGCCAATCATGATATTTTGAAAGCTGAACTACAACGCCTTGAAGAGGGTGGCTCAAAAGCTGATGTCACACTAGAAGCACGTCAAGTCGTTGAATTATTGACAGGTCATCCCTATGAAAAATGTTGGCCAGACCAAGCAGATATTTAGTGACAAAAGCTTAAAAGTTTACTGACAGCTTCTGTCAGTAAATTTATCGGAGAAAAACGATGGAAAATCAATTATTAACACTGAAAAATAATGAACTTACTGTCCAAATTAATCCCAAAGGTGCCGAATTAACACATGTGATTGATGCTGAAAATAAATTTGATTTTATTTGGAATGGTTCTGAATGGCCCAAACATGCTCCAATTTTATTTCCAGCCATTGGACGTTCAACTGATGATGAATATTTGCTAGATCAGAAAAGTTACCCGATGCAGCAACATGGATTTGCGTCAGATTATTCCTTTGAAATTATTGAGCAAAAAGATGATCAGCTAAGTTTGTTATTTAAAGATAACGAAGAAACATATCAATCCTACCCTTTTCATTTTGAATTTAAAGTTACTTACCAATTGGTCAGTAAAAAATTAAAGATTAAATTTGACATCAAAAACCTGTCAGTAAAATCCTTGACTTTTGCTTTGGGATTTCACCCGGCTTTTAACTTGTCAGGAACTTTTGAAGATTATCAACTTGTTTTTGAGACTCAGGACACGAGCTTAAAACAATTTGAAATTGTCAAAAATCCCTTTCCTTATCGCTCGGGAAAAATCAAAGAAATTACAAAGTCTGTCAGTAATTTTCAACTTGAAAGAAAATTCTTTGAAAAAGGCTTAGTCATTTTTGACAATAAAATTGAGCAAGTGAAACTTTTTTCACAAAGCTCTGACTATCAATTGACTATGAAAATGGTGGATTTTCCTTATCTTTGCCTGTGGACAAAAGAAGATGAAAATCTTTCATATCTTTGTATTGAGCCATTTCAAGGCTTGCCTGATATTGTCAATCAGAAACAAGAACTTTTGCAAAAAGAAGGGAACATCCTCCTCAAAGCAAATGAGTCTAAAACTTACGAAGTTGAATTAAATTTTAATAGAAAATAATAAAGGAGAATCATGAAATTTTTATCAGAAGATTTTTTACTAAATAATGAAAATGCTAAATTACTCTTTCATAAACATGCGGAAAAAATGCCAATTATTGATTATCATTGCCATCTTGAACAAGCAGAAATTTATGAAAACAAAAAATATGAAAATTAACACAAATTTGGCTAGGTGGAGACCATTATAAATGGCGGTTACTTCGCGCGAATGGCATTCCTGAAAAATTGATTACTGGCGATGGTGATGACTACGAAAAGTTTTTGGCTTTTGCAAAAACGCTTGAAAAATCATTAGGAAATCCAATTTATGAATGGACACATATGGAATTAAAACGATTTTTCCATATTGATAAGTTGATTTCAAGCGAAACAGCAAAAGAAATTTGGGACGAAGCCAACCAAATGCTCGCAACAGATGATTTCAGACCACGCGCATTGATTAAAAATTCAAATGTCAAAGTCGTCTGTACAACAGATGCCCCTGTTTCAAAGCTCTCTTATCATAAATCATTAGCCAAAGAAGAAAAAGATTTTAAGGTTCTGCCAGCATTAAGACCTGACCATTTAATTTCCATTACTGACGGACATTTTGCAGAATATCTGACGGAACTGTCAGCAGTTTCTGGAATAAAAATCAAGGACTTTAAGACAATGATTAAGGCACTTGAACAAAGATTTGAATTTTTCACAAGCCTCGGTGGACGTTTGTCTGACCACTCTCTTTCCACTTATACTTTTGCGGAAACGGATGATGTAGATTTAGATTCAATCATTCAGAGAGCTAAAGAAAAACAAACTTTAACAGACCTAGAATACAATCAATACATTACAGCATTAATTCTTGAAATTATGAAATTAAATAAAAAATTTGACTGGACAATGAAACTTCATGTCAATGTTAACCGCTCAATCAATGGTCCTGCTATTCGGAAAATTGGCGAAAATACTGGATTTGATAGTATGGGGACCCAAGCTAACATTTCAGAAGAACTAACCAAACTATTTAGCAAAGCAGCAGAACTTGAAATTATACCAAAAACGATACTCTATTCACTTAATCAAAATGATTGGCTTGAATTAGCGACACTGATTGGCTGTTTCCAAGGTGAAGGCGTTCAACAATTGCAACTGGGAGCTTGGTTGGTGGTTCAATGATACAGCCAAAGGAATGGAAAAACAACTCGAAATTTTTGCTTCACAAAGCTTACTGCCCAATTTTGTCGGAATGTTGACAGATTCACGGAGCTTTTTAAGTTATCCACGTCATGAATACTTCCGTCGAGTCCTCTGTAATTTTGTTGGACAACTGATTGAAAGTGGCAGAATTCCCGATGATGAAGCACTTTTCGGAAAAATGATTGAAGATATAAGTTATAACAATGTTCATGACTACTTTGGCTTCTTTAAAAATGAGGATTCTAAGCAATGAGCTAATTTATAACCATTGGTGAGCCCTTAGTCGTTCTCGCCTCAGAAAATCAGGATATAAGCTTAGAAGCAGCGGACCATTTTAGCAAATTTCTAGCAGGGGCTGAGTTAAATGTTGCGATTGGAATGAGTCGTTTAGGACATGAAGCAACTTATATTTCTAAAGTTGGTGATGATTCATTTGGAAATTTTATTATTGAATCAATAAGAAAGGCTAAAATTGACGATTCCTATTTAACCAAAGACAAAAAATACTCAACAGGTTTTTATTTGAAACAAAAAGTGAGTGATGGCGATCCGACTGTCGATTATTATCGCAAAAACTCTGCCGCCGCTAATTTATCTAGTTCTGAACTAGAAACGATAGATTTATCAGAGATAAAAATTGCCCATCTTTCAGGAATTTTTCCTACCCTTTCTAAGACCAGTTTAAAAACTTTTCAAACATTCAATCAAAAGTTAAATGAAGCAAATATTTTAACCATTTTTGACCCTAATTTACGACCTGTACTTTGGGATAATCAAGAAAAAATGATAAGAACAATCAATGATTTAGCAAAGCGAAGTCAAATCATTCTGCCAGGAATAAATGAAGGCGAAATCTTGACCGGTTCATCTGAACCAGAAAAAATTGCAGATTTCTATCTCAAGCAGAGTCCTCTAACAAAAACTGTTGTTGTCAAATTGGGGGCTGAAGGTGCCTTCGCAAAATTGAAAAGTGGAGAATCATTTACCCTCTCAGGATTCAAAGTGACAAAGGTTATTGATACTGTTGGAGCCGGAGATGGTTTCGCTGTTGGTCTGGAGTCTGCTTTACTTGGAGGGAAAACACTAAAAGAAGCCGTCAAACGAGCCTGTGCGGTTGGGGCCTTAGCGGTTCAAAGTTCAGGAGATAGTGAAGGTTATCCCACAAAAGAAGAATTAGAAGCATTTTATAAGGAGAAGTAATCATGCAAAGAGCAGAATTATTAAATAAAGTGATTGAATCAGGAGTCGTCTCGGTTGTCCGAGCCGAAAGTGGTGAAAAGGCACTAAAAATCGTAGAAGCCGTTGTCTCTGGAGGAATCACATCAATTGAGTTGACTTACTCGGTTCCTCGAGCCAACGAGGTTATTTCTGATTTGGTAGCTAAATATATTGGAACAGAAGTAGTGATTGGCGCTGGAACAGTATTAGATCCAACCTCTGCCCGTTTGGCTATCGTTGCTGGGGCTCAATTCATTGTCAGTCCAAGTTTTAATAAAGAAGTCGCAAAAATTTGCAACCTCTATCAAATTCCTTATGTTCCGGGTGTTTTAACCCCACTTGAAGCGCAAAATGCTTTAGAATACGGTTCAGAGTTAATCAAGCTCTTCCCAGGAGATATTACGGGTCCTAAAATGATTAAAGATTTAAAAGGACCATTTCCTTATATTAATATCCTTCCGTCAGGAGGGGTAAATGTCGATAATGTTGCTGATTGGTTCGCAGCAGGAGCAGTAGCTGTTAGCGCAGGAGGTGGGGTCACGGCTCCCGCAGCCACCAACGATTATGGGATGGTCACTGAAAATGCTAAGAAATTTATGGCAGCATTTAAGGCAGCTAAGAAATAAGGTTTAGCTATTGATTTTTCCCTCTGAATAATAAAAAAACTTCAAATTTTGGAGTTTTTTTATTTTCTACAGTTCAGTCCAATTATTTTTATTTAGCAAAAGTAATTTGGACTGTAAGCGCTATATTTTGGTAAAATAATTGAGTTATAATAAAAAATACAAGGGAGCGTTTCTATGATTAATTATGATTTAGACATTCTCTTTTTTTCAAATCATAAATTATGGAAATTAGAGCGGATACTGGAGGTCACTAATCTTGACAAAGAAAAAATTTATCGAATGCTGGAGGAATTTAATCAAAAATTAGAAAAACAAAGTTTAAAAAAATTGGAATATAAAAATGGACTCTTAGCAATTCCTGATAAAGTAGAAAATTTTGAAGAAACTAGATATTCTATTAATCAAAAGACATTTATTTTAACAGAAGTTGAAAGGCGGTCATTAATTTATTTACTTATTTTTATTAATAAAACGCCACTTTCAATATCTCTCTTTCAAACCTATCTTCAAGTAAGTAAAAATACGATTTTAAGTGATTTAAAAAAACATAGAGAGGAGCTAATGAGCGAAAATATTCAGGTTGAATATTCAAGAAAAAAAGGATTTTACCTTAATTTTGAGGAGAAAATGTTGCAGGAGAAGGCTTGGTACTTTTTACAAAATTTATCTGAGGACTCAGGATTTTATATCTTATCAAAAGTTTTAAATGATAAAAAACCATTAACTATTTTTAAGAATAATCAGCTATTGAAAAAGATGATGCAAGAGCTACAGATTGAGATTGTTTATAGTCGCTATCTTTCGACATTACTGTTTGCATGTCTCTTAAGGCATAGAACTTTCGAAAAGAATAGTGAAAACATTAATGACTTACTCAAATCATTAATTATTGGGATGTCAGACGGTAAAAGTGCAATTGGGCAAGATAATGGTTTATACCGAATGGCTTTTAACATCATGGAAAATGTTATGAAACTAGCTGCAATTGAATTTGATGATTTCACAAAGACCTTTATGGCACTATTAGCTCATCTAACTCCTGCATATTATCGAATAAGAAATCATTTTGAATTGAAAAATGTCTTGCTTGAACGAATAAAAAATGAATATCACTCCTTGTTTTTATTGATGGATAACGCCCTTCGTCCATTAAAAGATGAGGTTGGTGAAATTTCAGAATCTGAGAAGGCATATTTTGTGATTTTATTTGGTGGAGAGATTTATAAAAACAAGTACTCAGGGCAGTCATTAAAAGCAATCGTACTCTGTGTGAATGGTATTAGTTCAAGCTTAATTATGCAAAAAAGATTAGAGAGTTTATTTCCAACAATGGAATTTATTTTAAGTGCTCGGGTCTCTCATTTTGAAAAATTACCTATAAATTCATACGATATTATTTTTTCGACAGTTCCTCTAAAATCAGACAAAAAAGTTTATCTTATGTCCGCTTTCCCAGACCAACGTGAAGAAAATAAACTCTATAATCAAGTTTTGCAAGATTTTCAGCTCCTAGGCTTTGCAAAACCATCTGCTCAAACTATTTTAGATTCAATAGAACCTTATATTATTATAAAAGACCCAGTAAATAGACAAGATTTAATAAAGATTATTGAAAAAAAGTTAAATCGTACAAGAAAAGAAGGGAAACTATCAGGAGTTATGCTAACAGATTTACTTACAAAAGAAAAAATAAGATTTACCAATAAAGAATTAAGCTGGCAAGAAACAATTGAACTAGCCGCGCAACCCCTTCTTGATAAACATGAAATTGAAGAGCGTTATATCAAAGCTATTATTGATAAAGTAGAGGCTTTCGGTCCTTATATTGACTTAGGATTAGGAATCGCTCTTCCTCATGCTCGTCCAGAGGAAGGAGTCAAAAAATTAGGAATGTCATTTCTAAGATGTGAACATCCCGTAAAACTGATGGATGATGTAAAGCATGAAATTAAACTTTTTATTGTTTTAGCAGCCATTGATAATGAGACCCATCTTAGAGCTTTATCAACACTTACTAAGATATTATCAAATAAAGAACGCTTGAGTCAGTTACTTGCAGCAACAAATGCAGCAGAAGTTGAACAAATACTTTTAGAAGAAGAAGGAGAAAAATAATATGAAATTTGCATGTGTATGTCAATCAGGATTAGGAACGAGTTTTATGGTTCAAATGAACATTCAGTCATTATTAGAAGAATCGGAAGTAAATATTGATAATTTTGAACTGGAACATATGGATGTTGGTTCAGCGACACCAGATAGTGCAGATTATTTTTTTGTTGAGGCAACCTTAGTTTCTGCCCTACCCATTATTCCTGAGGAAAAAATTATTCCACTCAGTTCAATTATTGATAAAGAAGTCACGCGTGAAGGACTTTATAAAGTTCTTGATGAAAATAATATTCCTCATCAATAAGAGATAATAAATCAGGTCTAATTAGGATATAAACAGACTAGAGGAGAAAAAAATGAACGGGATTTTAAACTTTATTGTATCAGTGGCAACGACTCCAGCACTTTTAGTTGGATTAATTGCCATGTTGGGTTTGATTTTGCAAAAAAAAGCTGCCACTGCAGTTATCCAAGGCTCAATCAAAACATTTGCCGGATTTTTAGTGTTGACGGGTGGAGCTGGAATTTTAGTTACCTCGCTAAATCCCTTTGCAACGATGTTTCAACATGTATTTAATGCTAAAGGAGTTGTACCATCAAATGAAGCGGTAGTTGCTTTAGCCTTAGTAAAATATGGCACTCCAGCTGCCTTAATTATGATTGTAGGTTTTATTGTGAATGTGATACTTGCACGTTTTACAAGATTCAAATATATTTTCTTGACAGGCCAAGCCATGCTTTATGTTTCAACAATGTCTGCTGTTGTCCTTATTTCAGCTGGACTAGGTAATGGTTGGTTAACAATCTTGTTAGGTGGAATATTTGAAGGAACCTTACTGACAATTACACCCGCACTAACTCAACGCTACATGCGTAAAATCACGGGAAATGATGGGGTTGCAATGGGCCATACTGGAAATATGGGTTACGCACTTTCTGGCTATTTGGGAGAAAAATTAGGGAATAAAGACCCAGAAAAATCAACTGAAAAATTGAATATTCCTAAAAACCTTGGATTTTTGAGAGATTCTACTGTTTCTATTTCGCTAGTAATGATGGTTGTCTATGTAGGTTTAGCTCTAATTGCTGGTCCACGTTTTGTCGAAAGTTCCTTATTGTCAGCCGGAACTAATTATATTGTATATGCGATTACTCAAGCAGGAACTTTCGCTGCAGGTTTTGTGGTGGTGCTCCAAGGAGTTCGGATGATTTTGTCAGAAATTATTCCGGCCTTCCAAGGGATTGCTAAAAAACTTGTCCCAAATTCTAAACCAGCGCTTGATGTTACGATAGTATTTCCTTATGCACCAAATGCGGTTTTAATAGGATTTTTTGTCTCCTTTATTGTTGGAGTTATTTCTATGCTAATAATGCTTGGCTTAGGAACAACGGTAATTATTCCTGGGGTTGTTGGTATTTTCTTTTGTGGAGGAGCAGCTGGTGTTTATGGCAATGCTTTTGGTGGTCTACGTGGGGCGATTATCGGCTCACTTGCAAATGGATTACTATTAGCTTGGGGTCCACTATTAATTTTGCCTGCTTTAGGTTCATTTGGGGCAGACGCGTCTTCGACCTTTGCTGACTCTGATTATATTGTATCAGGAGGCTTACTAGGAGTAATGGGAAAAGCTGGTTCAGGGCTATTGATTGTCTTTATTTTAGCTTTCTTGGCAATTGTTCTAATAACTAGCTTAATTTTGAACAGGAGAGATAGACTTCATTCTAAAAAATTAAATAAATCGAATAAATTATCGTAAAAAATTTATATTCTCATAAACCAAGCAATAACAAGCCTTCCCACCAAAATTAAAAAGATTTTCATATAAAAACTAAAAAAAAGAAAAAGATTTTAATTTCGGAGAATGAAAACCGTTTCTAACTTGTGTTATAATGTGAGTATAAATAAAAAATATGGAGAAATCTTATGTTTGATACTACTGATCAATTGGCTGTAAATACGATTCGTACTCTATCATTAGATGCGATTCAAAAAGCAAATTCAGGACATCCTGGACTTCCAATGGGCTCTGCCCCAATGGCTTATGTACTTTGGAGCAAGTTTCTTAATGTAAATCCAAAAACGAGTCGTAAATGGTCAAATCGTGACCGTTTTGTCTTGTCGGCTGGTCATGGTTCTGCAATGTTATATAGTTTGTTACACTTGGCAGGATATAATGTAACGACTGATGATTTAAAGGGTTTCCGTCAATGGCAGTCAAAAACACCGGGACATCCAGAAGTTAACCATACAGATGGTGTCGAAGCAACAACAGGTCCTTTGGGACAAGGAATTGCCAATGCTGTTGGAATGGCAATGGCTGAGGCACATTTAGCTGCACAATACAATAAACCTGGTTTTGATATTGTTGACCATTACACTTACGCCTTAAATGGTGATGGTGATTTGATGGAAGGTGTTTCACAAGAAGCAGCTTCACTTGCAGGTAAATTGAAACTTGGTAAATTGATTCTTTTCTATGATTCAAATAATATCTCTCTTGATGGTGATTTATCTATGTCATTTATTGATGATATTCAAAAACGTTTTGAATCATATGGTTGGCAACATTTATTGGTAAAAGATGGTAATGATTTGGAAGAAATCGCAGCAGCTGTCGAAGTGGCTAAAGCTGAAAAATCTAAACCAACAATTATTGAAGTTAAAACAGTCATTGGTTTTGGTGCTGAAAAACAAGGAACTTCAGCAGTTCATGGAGTCCCTCTTGGAGCTGACGGTGTAGCTTTTGCTAAGAAAGCTTATGGTTGGGATTATCCAGAATTTACTGTTCCTGAAGAAGTTTCAAAACGCTTTTTAGAAACAACGGTTGCGCGTGGTGAAGCGATGGAGCAAGTATGGCGTAGCACTTTTGATGATTATTCTGAAAAATATCCTGAGCTTGCTGAACAATATGTAAAAGCTTTTGAAAATGAAACACCAGAGCTTACTTTGACCAAACATGAAATGGAAACAAGTAAGGCAAGTCGTGTGACTTCCCAAGAAGCCATTCAAGAACTATCTGCTCAAATGCCAAATCTCTGGGGAGGGTCTGCTGACCTTTCAGCTTCAAATAATACAATGGTTAAAGTTGAAGAAGACTTTATGCCAGATAACTATGTTGGACGTAATATTTGGTTCGGTGTTCGTGAATTCGCAATGGGTGCCATTATGAACGGAATTGCTTTGCATGGTGGAACTCGTGTTTATGGTGGAACATTCTTTGTCTTCTCAAACTATATGCTTCCTTCTGTTCGGATGGCTGCTTTACAAAGCTTGCCAGTTACTTATGTCTGGACACATGATTCGATTGCTGTCGGTGAAGATGGACCAACTCATGAACCTGTCGAACAACTGGCTTCTGTTCGTTCAATTCCGAATTTGGATGTTATTCGTCCAGCTGATGGAAATGAAGTGGTGGCTGCATGGCGTCGTGCTGCTTCAAGTAAAAGCCGTCCAACCGCACTTATTTTGACTCGTCAAAATCTTCCAGTTTTACCTGATACTTATGAATTGGCTGAAGAAGGTCTGAATCGTGGGGCTTATATTCTTTCAAAAGAAGAAGGAAAACTTGAAGGAATCATCATTGCCACTGGTTCAGAAGTAGCATTGGCTCTTGAAGCGAAGAAGACTTTAGGTTCTGGTATTCGTGTTGTTTCAATGCCTTCAATGAATATCTTTGACGAGCAGTCAGCAGACTATCGCGAAGAAATTTTACCTAAATCAGTTAGACGTCGTTTAGCGATTGAAGCTGGAACAAGTTACGGTTGGGGTAAATATGTTGGACTTGATGGTGCAACAGTCACAGTAGACACTTGGGGCGCTTCGGCACCAGCAAATATCGTTCTTCCGGCTTACGGATTTACTGCTGAAAATGTAATTAAAGTATATCAATCTTTAGATTAAGTAATCTATAAAATAAGCTTTGACAGATGTCAAGGCTTATTTGTTTGTCAGTAACATTTATTACTGATAAAATTTACTGAGGGTTCTATTTTGATAAAACAATCAGTAAAAATTGCTGACGAAAATTATTTGTCAAGAAAAATAAAGGAAAATTATAGGTTTTAAATATGGGAATTTTACTTGCAATTCTTGCGGGTGGGGGCTCGCTTTTGAATTTTATGTATGGTCAAAACCAACTGATTCAATATTTACTGACAGCTCTGTCAGTGATCTCCTTGTTTGTTTATCGAGGAAAACGGACAAGAAAGTCTTATCAGAATATTGGCGTATCTATTTTTACAATAAGATTTGCTATTTGTGTTATAAGTTTTGTGGGTTCGGGCTCAATATTGCTTGCCTTCTTGTTTCATTTGAATTAATATGATAGAATAGGTCTATGCGATGAGTCGAATAATTCTACTTTTGTAGAATTTCGAAGCTAAGGAGTGCTGGGAAATTGAGTTTTCCGCGCAGGAAGCGTGAGCATTTGTCAAAATGTGTGAACCTTTTTGACACACTTTTAGTGCCTTAAAAAGCCCTTGTAAAAGGGCTTTTTTTTGTGATTTTATTTATTGAAAGTTAACTAGACTAAAAATGTTTCTGCTAACGAATTTTTTAACACTATAATTGTATCTTACAATGTTATTATTAGCAAGAGTTAAGAAAAATATGATAAACTTATAGTGTCACATCTTTTATGTATTTTTAAAAATAGAAAGGAAACTATCATGGATGTTTCATGGATGACAAAATATATTGGTGAGGGATTGGGAACTATGCTTCTCGTTTGCTTGGTAATGGTACAATTGCGGGAGTAACACTCAAAGGCTCTAAAAATGAGGGCATGGGTGGCCTTGCAATCGCTTGGGGATACGGAATTGCGATTCTAGTTCCTGTTCTTGCTTTTGCAAATGTTTCAGGGGCTCATATTAACCCAGCAATTACACTTGGACTTGCTTCAGCTGGTCTATTCCCTTGGCCTCATGTTGCGCAATATATCTTGGCTCAACTTATTGGTGCAATTATTGGTCAGTTACTCGTCGTAGCGATTTACAAAGAATACTTTGCTAAAACTAATGACGGAGCAATTTCTTTAGGCGCATTTGCCACAACTAACGCTTTGGATGATGGTTCAAATCGAGGAAAAGCAATTTTCAACGGTTTTGTCAATGAAGTAATCGGAATGTTTGTATTTGTTTTCGGAATTCTCAGTTTTACAACGAATTTCTTTGGCTCAGAATCAATCAAATGGATGACAAGTTACGCTCAACAACAAGGTGCAGATATCACTTCTAGTGGTACACTTAGCCAAATTTGGGCTTCTGTTTCAGGCGCTTCATCATCTAAAATGGTTGGTGCCCTTGCCATTGGTTTAATGTTTGTTGGTTTGGTTACAGCATTTGGTGGACCAACTGGTGCAGCATTGAATCCAGCACGTGACCTTGGTCCTCGTATTGTTTATAGCTTCTTGCCACAATCAGTTGTTGGTGAAAATAAAGACGCTAAATGGTGGTATGCTTGGGTTCCAGTGGTTGCCACAATCGTTGGTGCAGTAATTGCAGCTACAGTATTTAAACTCATGTTTAAATAAAATGAAAAAAATCTGCCTATCAGACAGATTTTTTCTTGCCCTTAGAACTTAAAAGCGCTATAATGATTATAATTTACTGAAAAGGACAGACAATTATGACACAATATAATATCGCGGTCGTTGGGGCTACTGGTGCCGTAGGAACAAGAATGCTTGAGCAATTAGAAAAATCTACTCTTCCAATAGAAACCGTACGTGCACTTGCCAGTAAACGTTCGGCGGGTAAAATTGTAGAGTTCAAAGGTCAAGAGCTTGTCATAGAAGAGTTGACTGATGACAGTTTTGAAGGCATTGATATCGCACTGTTTTCAGCTGGAGGTTCGGTTTCTGAAAAATTTGCCCCTTATGCTGTAAAAGCTGGAGCGGTAGTTGTGGATAATACATCGTTTTTCCGTCAAAATCCTAATGTTCCTTTAGTTGTTCCAGAAGTTAATGCACATGCACTTGAACAACATAATGGAATTATTGCTTGTCCTAATTGTTCAACAATTCAAATGATGATTGCTTTAGAGCCAATTCGTCGTGCTTATGGGCTTGAACGTGTGATTGTCAGTACTTATCAAGCAGTATCTGGTGCTGGTCAGTCCGCAATTAATGAAACTAATCGTGAACTTCAAGAAGCTCTTGATGGAAAAGCACTGACAGAATTGTCAGCAGAAATTTTACCATCTGCTGGTGATAAAAAGCATTATCCGATTGCTTATAATGCCCTTGCTCAGATTGATGTTTTTACTGACAATGATTATACTTATGAAGAAATGAAAATGACCAATGAAACTAAGAAAATCATGGAAGATGATTCGATTGCGGTTTCGGCGACTTGTGTCAGAATTCCAGTTCTCTATGGTCATTCTGAATCAGTTTATGTTGAAACGAAAAAAGAAGCAGATATTGCTGAGGTCAAGCGTCTAATTTCTGAGTTCCCAGGGGCGATCTTGGAAGATGATGTCGCACATCAAATTTATCCACAAGCCATTAATTCAGTTGGTCGTCGTGAAGCTTTTGTGGGCCGTATTCGTCGTGATTTGGATGCAGCCAATGGGATTCATCTTTGGGTAGTTTCTGACAATTTACTCAAAGGAGCTGCTTGGAATTCTGTCCAAATTGCCGAAACGTTGCATGAACGTGGCTTGGTTAGACCAACTAAAGAATTAAAATTTGAATTGAAATAAGGTATTTAAATGAGCTATGTCAGCGATATCCGTAAGAAAATTGGACATGATTTATTAATTTATCTTGGAGCTGGCGTCATTGTTTATGATGATGGGAAAATTCTTTTACAAGAACGAAAAGATAATGGTAAATGGGCTTTACATGCCGGAGGAGTTGAGGTTGGTGAAGAACTTGAAGAGACTGCTCGCCGAGAGTTACTCGAAGAAACAGGATTAAAAGCGGGAAATCTTGAGCTTTTAGGGATTTATTCGGGTCAAGACCGCTTTATCACGTATCCAAATGAAGACCAAGTTTATATGCCAGGGATTTACTATATTTGTCGTGATTTTTTAGGTGATTTAAGACCACAAAATGAGGAGGTCAATCAACTCAAATGGTTTGAAATTACTGAGATCCCTAAAAATATTCATGAGCCAAATCGACGTGTTATTGAAGATTTTATTCGAAAAATTTCCAAAGAGTAACGATGAAATAATATTTTTGACCTTATTTACTAAAGTATGCTATAATGAATCAAACAAAATTAGAGGTTGCAAAGACGAAAAAATTAGTGGAGCGGTGAACGCAATGAAACTGGTGGCGGCGTTCTTTGCCGAAAGAAAAATTGTCACAGAATTTTTCTTGGGCTGTATGGTTAAATCCTACAGACTGTCTTTCTGTCAGTACTGACAGAAGGGGGAGCTAATCAAAATCATTTTTGACGAACTTTTGAGAGCCTCTTTTGCATAAAAAGAGGTTCTTTTTGACCTCTTGACAGAAGCTTATCAATAAGCTCACCCAAAAGGAGAAGACATGTCAGCAAAAGAAACAATTGAAAAATTAAAAAAAGCACGAATTATCACGGCTTTAGTGACACCCTTTAAAGAAAATGGCCAAATTAATTTTGAAGCATTTCCAAAACTTGTTGAGGATTTGCTTGCCAGTCATACAGAAGGGCTTATTTTAGCAGGAACTACAGCCGAATCGCCAACGCTCACGCATGATGAAGAATTAGAAATTTTTGCCTCAATTAATCAGCTCGTAGATGGACGGGTTCCTTTGATTGCCGGCATAGGAACTAATGATACTCGAGATTCAGTTGAGTTCATAAAAGAAGTTGCAAAATTAGGTTATATTGATGCAGGACTAGCGGTGACTCCTTATTACAATAAACCTTCCCAAGAAGGCATTTATCAACATTTTAAAGCAATAGCAAGTGCTAGTGACTTACCAATTATTTTGTATAATATTCCAGGACGAGTAGTGACTGAAATTCTACCAGATACAATTTTACGTTTGGCCCAGTTGGAAAATGTAATTGCAGTTAAAGAGTGTACAAGTACTGACAATCTAGCTTATCTTATTGAGAATGTACCAGAAGGTTTTCTTGTTTATACTGGAGAAGATGGCTTAGCTTTTCATGCGAAAACTCTAGGAGGACAAGGAGTCATCTCGGTTGCCAGCCATATCTTGGGGCAAGAATTTTTTGAAATGTTTGCTGAAATAGACCATGGCTCGATTCAAGAGGCCGTGGCTATTCAAAGAAAAATATTACCAAAAATCAATGCGCTCTTTAGTGTGACAAGTCCAGCACCAATTAAAACAGTCTTGAACAATAAAGGTTATGCAGTTGGAGGATTACGCTTACCACTTGTCGCTTGTACTGACCAGGAAGCAAAAATAATTATTGAACAAATTGAAAATTAAAAATACCTTTAAAGGTATTTTTTTATTAAAATATTCTTGTCAGTATTCAATTGACTTAATTTTGCCGTTTGTTTCTAATAAGTTTAGAATTGAAGTGATTTCATAATTTTTAGGTAACTTCAAATATAAATCAACTCTCAAACAATTATTTGATTTCTTTTCAACTTTTAAACTGAGAATTTTAACCTGCTCATCTTTTAATTGATTTTGAAGAAGTTGAAGTCCTTCAAGGTTTTCCAACTGAAGAATAAGATGGTCACTTGTTGCTGATTTTATCCAACGATAATTCTGATGTAAAATAATTTGAAAGAGCAAGATGAGTAAAGTGGCAATAATACCTATAAAATATAAGCCAGAACCGATTGCCATTCCAATACCCGAAGTCGCCCAAATCCCAGCGGCAGTCGTTAAACCATTTACCGATTGATTGTGAACAAAAATCATCCCTGCTCCCAAGAAACCAATACCACTAACAATTTGAGCAGCTATTCTGGAAGGGTCCAGACTGACCCCGTGAGTGCTAATGATGTCCATAAATCCGTATTTGGAGACAATAATCATCAAAGCAGCACTTAAGGCAACAATTAAATGGGTCCGGATTCCCGCGTTTTTAGAACGACTATTTCTTTCGTAACCAATCGCATATCCGCAAATTCCGGCTAGGATTAGACGAATCAACCAATCCATTTGTGTTAAGAAAGTAATCTGCATAAAATTTCCTCCTTGTCATTTAAAACTTACTTTCCATTATATCGCTATTTTAATTAGAAAAAAAGTAAGACTCATAAAAAATGAAACAGACTTGCTTTTTTACTTGCTTTGGGTTAAACTTATATTAGTGTATTCTCGGTAGAGATTGGAATGCCAATCTCTTTTATTTTAACTCTCATTAGAGTTATCTTTTCAATATCGCTTGTCCCACTCGACCGATTTCGAGAGTGAATAAGGTAAGGAAATTGCAAAAAACAGGACTGTAAATTTACTGACAGAATTTGTCAATAACTTACAGATTCTTTTTATATCGAAAAAATTATAAATTACACTGACAAGAAAGGTTTTTATGTCTAATATTAAAATCACCCCATTAGGTGGTGTACGTGAATTTGGTAAAAACATGTATTTGGTTGAAGTTGAAGAGCAAATTTTTGTGCTTGATGCAGGGCTTAAATACGCTGAAATGGATCAACTTGGTGTTGATTTTGTTATTCCTGATATTACATATCTCTTAGAAAATGCTGACCGCGTAGCTGGAATTTTCTTAACCCATGGGCACGCGGACTCTATTGGTGCTTTGCCTTATATTGTTTCTGAATTAAAAGTTCCTGTATTCGGTTCAGAATTGACAATTGAACTTGCAAAAATTAATGTAAAAAATTATGCTGACAGCCGTAAGTTTAATGATTTTCATGTTGTCACTGAAGATACAGAAATTGACTTTGGTAAAGCAGTGATTTCTTTCTTCTCAACGACACATACGATTCCAGAAAGTTTAGGAATTGTCATCTCAACAACTGACGGGAACATTGTTTATACAGGTGATTTCCGTTTTGACCCAGCAGTTGCCAAAGGTTACCGTACAAATATGCGTCGCTTAGCGGAAATTGGAAATAGTGGCGTTCTTGCCTTGCTTTCATCATCACCAAATGCTTTGTCAACAATGCAATCTGCCAGTGAACATGAGATTTATGAAAAAATTTATGACCACATTGATGACAATGAAGGTCGGGTCATTATTGCTTGTAACGCAGGTAACTTAGGACGAATTCAACAAACGATTGATGCAGCAATCAAGCTCGGTCGTCGTGTCGCCTTTACTGGTGAGGATATGGACCAAATTATTGAAACAGCAACTCGTCTTAATAAATTACAAATTGTTGATAAAAAATCAATCATTAAACCAGCTGAAATCAAAAAATTTGCTGATAATGAATTAGTTATTTTAGAAACAGGACGAATGGGTGAGCCTCTCAAAGCATTGGGAGATATGGCTCATCGCCGTCATAAATACGTTAAAATTAAAGATGGAGATTTAGTCCTTGCTGTGACAAGTCCATCTGTCTCTTATGAAACAACGATTGCTCGTATTGAAAATGAAATCTATAAAGCTGGTGGTGTCATGAAAATGTTGGCTTCAGATTTGAAAATATCTGGTCATGCTAATGCCCGCGACTTACAATTTCTTCTTGATATCTTCCGTCCAAAAAACTTGATTCCAATCCAAGGTGAATACCGTGAACTTAGTGCTCATGCTGATTTAGCTATGGAAATGGATATTTTGCCAGAGCATATCTTTATTGCCAAACGCGGTGAAACCGTAAGTTTGGAAAATGGAGACATGGTTCCTGCTGGAGTCATTCAAGCTGAAAATGTTATGATTGATGGTTCAGGAGTTGGAGATATTGGATCGGTTGTTTTACGTGACCGTAAAGTCTTGTCAGAAGATGGAATTTTCATTGCGGTTATCACGATTTCTAAGACAGAACGCAAAATTGTCAGCAAATCTCGTGTTCATACTCGTGGTTTTGTGTATGTTAAAACATCGCGTGACTTGATGCGTGAAGCTGGTGAGTTAGTAAATAAAACAGTTGACAAATATCTTGCAGGTAAAGAATTTGATTGGGCAGAAATTAAAGGTTCAATTCGTGATGCTCTTGGTAAATTCTTATATGAGCAAACAAAACGTAAACCGGTGATTCTTCCAGTCGTGATGGAAGCCCGTCAACCTCAAGATTTAAACAAACGTTACACCAAAAAAAATCATAATAAAAAATAAAAGTTACAAAATCTCCTTTTTTTCGTATAGAAAGTTAGGAGGTTTTTTATGTCAAAAAAATCGATTAAGAAAATTACAATGACCGTTGGGGTAGGATTACTGACAGCCATCATGAGTCCTTCTGTCATCAATCAGCAAGTAGTGTTAGATTCGTCAGTAGAAGCGGCGAGTGCGAAAATCACCTATACAGATGCTCAGCAAGTTACTTACAGTTTGGATACAGTAGCAAAAACTGCCGAGGTTACGTCATTTTCTGGTTCGGCCGGTGCTGATATTATCATTCCAGATGTAGTTGTAAGTAACGGTCAAACCTACGCTGTAACTTCAATCGGAACTTATGCATTTTCAAATACAGGAATTCATTCGGTTATTATTGGAAATAATGTCGTGGACATTAATACAAGTGCCTTTCAAACAACGGCTGCCTATTCAGATTATTATAAAAATGCTTTAACAGAAGTTGTTTTGGGACAAAGTGTCCAAAATATAAAAACAGATGCTTTTGCTGGGAATGCTTTGACCAGTATCATATTTCCAAATTCAGTCATTAAGATTGCAACAAGAGCCTTTGCTAATAATAATCTGACCGAACTTTCTTTTGGACCAAATGTAACTGAAATCATGCCTAAAGCATTTCAAAGCAATCAAATAAGTTCAATCACATTTGATGCTGACTCACTGACAACAGTTGATTCGACAGCATTTTCAGGAAGCCCTGTTTGCTTTTTGACCTTAGGAAATGGAGTGAGTTTAGCTGATGATGCCTTTAATAAAGTTAGTCCTCTTTTTGGACAATTAACTGATTTACCAACAAGTGGAATTCGAACAATTATAGTAGATAGTAATGGAATTTTGGAAAAAAGTTGGACAAATACTGAAAGTTCAAATTCTACAAATAATAACTCAAATAATTTGGGCACAGATGCAGCAATTTCAGATGAAGTAACTGACCAGTTGGATTTGTCTGATGCCTCTGATAATAGTTCCTCCAACGATTCAACAACAACTTTACCTAATCGAGATGAAAAATTAGAACCTAATTCAGAGTCTGATTCCAGTTCTTTAGGCTCCAACTCGAATGAGAATCCCACTAATGGTTTAGACTCAGATTTATCAACGGATTCAGTTTCTAATGAACAAAATGATTCTAGTTTAGATTCGACCAGTTCAGTTCCAACAACTTCAAATACTGAAAACTCAACCCTACCGTCTTCCGAGGAAACTGATAATCCTGATAATAATTCAGACCTAAACCCATCAGAAAATGAGGGAACCATCTTGAACCAAGAAGCTAACAATGGTTCACTCGCTTCTTCAACATCGGTAGATCCCAGTAACTCAGGAAATGATTCCAGTGCTCAAGCTAATGAAAATACAAGTCCTATATTATCTTCCCCAGATATAGTTGATAATGCTAGTAATAGTTCAGGTTCAGATGTATCGGCTAGTACAAATCTAAACCCAAAAACTGAAACTCCTCCGACCACTCCTCCAGAGATAATCAAAGGCCCAGAAACGGAACCAAAAACTTCAAATACAGAAAGCTCAACTTCAAACTCCCCCTCTTCTGAAGTTACTGACAAGTCTGCTAGTAATTCTAGTTCAGACTTATCAACAAACCAAGAGAAAGATTTAAAGACAGAAGAAAATGCTCCATCAATAACTGTAGAAACTAGTAATGAAAAATCATCCCAAAGAGGTTCAACTACAGAAAGTTCAAAACCGGATTCTGCCCTAACCAATAGTTCTGATGGAAGTTCTAGTCCAGAATCACTGACTGACAAAAAAACTAATTCAAGTTCAGAAATCAAAACGGACCAATCAGCCCCAACTTTTGAGTCGGAAGGAAGTCCAACTACGAACACAAGTGTTATTAATAAAATTACCGAAAGTAGAAAAGATACAGAAGAAACAATAGCATCAGCTCAAAGTAAATTTGATTCTAATAAATCTACTACTGTAAATTCAGCAAAAGAATTGGATAAAAATCAACCAGTTGATGAAAACCCACTAAAAGACTCGTCACCTGATAAGTCAGCTGGTTCAGGCAAGCAGCTTCCAGTTGCTCCAGCAAATAATCAGGAGAGCAGTGATAAAGCAGCCAGTCCACAAAACATTTTACAAATATTGCCTAATTTATCTGAAAAAAATACGATTAATAAAGTCGAGCCAGAGGATTCCAATTCACACTTAACAGAACAAAATCCGGCTCAGCATTTGAAAGAAATTCTGCCTATACTAAAAAACAGTCCGATAGATTCAGCGAACATTGATCAAGGAATAATAAAAAGAATATTAAAGTCCAATAAAGAAGTCAAAAAGAGTCAGTCACAACTTTCGAAAAATTTACCGCTAGCTTTAGATTCAGATAAAATCAGTAATGTAAAATTAATAGCTAAAGATAAGCAAAATCAAATTGAGGATGAAAGTTGGAAAACAAGTCCTGATTTTGACAGGATTGCTGTGGAAAAGAGCGAAATGGCTTTGACAACTCCTGATTCCAGCACTCAAAATTCGGGTATTTCAAGTAAGAGCGATAGTGATAATTTGAACCAGGAAGGACAATTCAATATAGAAAATCGAGATAAATTGTTTTCTGAAAGAGAAGAAGCTGGCGCGATAATTAGTGATAATCATAAATTAGATCATACTGATGTGCTAAGTAAAAATAATTCAAAAATTAAGCTTTTCATTAGTCTTTTAATAATAATCATTGGAAGTGCTATAGGATGGTTCATTATATTT
>NZ_BCVK01000037.1 GCF_001591705.1 Lactococcus cremoris subsp. cremoris NBRC 100676
CTAAGCAATCTGATGTTGCGAGATGGACGTTCTTTCGGTTTTGAACCTCAAGGGAAACCCTCGTTTGATAAAGCGTCTCAATGGTTGTCAGTAAATAAACAAAAACTTTTGGAAGTGTGCTATTATAAGTCATATAAGTCGTGCGCTTTCTAATGCTTAGTGGTTTAAGATTAGGATAGCACGACTTATTTATTTTCCAATGAACTTAACTAGCAATTCGGGTATCTAAAAAAATATTTTGATGAATTTGTTGTATTTAAAGGTCTTTCAAGGGAACGTAAGCCTTCTGTAAATTCTCTTAGAAATATAAGGTCAAAGATTTTACTATTCTTTGAATATTGCTGGTTAGAAAAAAGTTATATATCGTCTTCTCCTATGTCTGAACTACGGATAAAAAAGCATAAGAAAACACAATCTGAATATGATAAGCTAAAAGACAAATGTTTCTTTTCAGAACAGATGGAAGTATTACTTAATCATATGAAAGAATTTGAAAAAACACAGAATGCGAAACAAGAAGATTGTGTTAGAAAGAGACTTTTTATAGAATTTATTTATCTAAATGGAAATAGGTATGGAGAAGGAGCAGGTTTAAAGTTCTCTACTGTAAATCATGGTGGAATTTGGATAAAAGATCAGTATAGTAGAAAAAGTTCGGTAAAAAATCCAATCAATAAACAGACCAAAACTTTAACTTCTAGGAGAATAAAGGCATTTGAAAATGATGATACGAGGAGTAAGGAAATTATTCAATGGTTTTTAGACCATAATAACTCGGGTATCAATGATGATTATATCTTTGTTAGAAAAAATGGACATCTTTTGTCTGATGATACAATGAATAGATACTTACATAGATTTGAAAAGCAGATGCCTGATAAACTTTCTAGTTCATTTGTGATGCACTCGTTAAGGAATTCTTATATTACAAGGAGGAGATACAGAAACAGAAATCATGGCTAAAGTTGGACATGCTAACCCTAATTTAGTTCATACTCTTTATACTCATGTTAGAGATACTCTAAAGTTTGATGAACAGAAAAAATTTAAAAAACAACCTAGATTATTAAAGATTGGGAAAAGTGCTTGATGCAAACCAAAAACTAACCATATGTTCGGGAAGAATTGGGAAAATTGAGGAAGAATATTACTAAGTATAACTTGCGTAAATGTTTATTTTAAAAGAATTGGGAAGATTGAGGAAGATTCTGGCAAAAAAAACAGTAATTATGGTATAATATACGCAAAATTTTGAAATAATTAATTCGAGGAAAAAATAAAAAAATATGAGTAGAATGATGCCGGCACGAGTGCGGAGTGAGGGAATCGCCCTCTATGCGAAAGGCTTCTTAAATGATCCGATTGAAACTGATTTTAAGTTAACTGCAGAAATTGATGGTGAAGAAGTAAGTTATGATTTAGATGGAGCTCAAGATAGTTGTACTTGTTCGATTTTTCAACAAAATCATCGCTATTGCAAACATATTGCAGCGATTGAAGAGTATCTGAAAAATCAGGACAAGGGCAGTCTAGAGACAAAGGATAAAGAAACTAAAGGAGCCGAACGAGGGCTTTATAATGAAAATATTGCTTTTCTAGATGCAGTAAATGGAGAAACCCAACTAAATTTCAGTACAGATCAGTATTCTATCGAAGTTCAAATTGAAGATAACAGTCAGCTTTATGATTATTTTTCAATGGACTACTTTTTATACTTTGATTTAAAGTTGAAAAGTAAAAATTTAGGACGTTCATATGTCATTAAAGATATTCCCTATTTTTTACGAGCGCTTAAAAATTACAGCCAGTATTCATTAGGCTCGTTACACTACATTGATCTCTTCTTTGATAATTTTGATGAGGCCAGTCAGGAATTTTTGAGTTTTCTACTAAAGATTGATGGGAAATCAGACGAGGCTCTGACCAAATCCTTATATATCAAAAATGGACGCTATCTCAATATCCCCTTCTTGTTTTTGGAAGAAGCCATGGATTTAGTCTCTGCTTTAGAAGTTTATCAGCTTAAAATTATCGGAAGAACAGTTAATTATTTTACATTTATTCCATTGGATAATGACTCAGAAATTTTTAAATTTAAAGTTGAGAGCCAACAAGATTATATTGAATTGAGCTTATTCAGCGAAGATTATCATAATTTTTATGATTATTCGCTTCTTTATGATAATAATGTATTCTATAAACTGAGCCAAGAACAACGTCGCTTACTCCTTGTCTTAGACAAACAATTTGCTCAGAAATCAAAAATAAAATTCTTATATTCAGAAAAAGATAAACTTGCTCAAGCACTTCAACAATTATCAACTTTAGGAAAAATTGAAGCACCAGAACATTTTGTTGTCAAACCATTTGATGCAAAGTTCACTTTTGATTTATTAGATGAAAAAACGCTTAGTTTGGCAATGAAATTTGATTATGGAACTTTTTCTATTGATAGCTTTCATGACTTGGAAACCTTAGAATTTTCAAGGGATTTGCGTAAGGAGCAAAAGATTTTTGCTTTAATGGAGCGACTGCAATTTGCCAAAGCTTTTAATTCAACTTTAGAAATTACGGAACATTTGTCAGAGAATTTCTTTTTAAAGATTCTACCTTCTTTTCAAAAGCTTGGTCAAATTGAATTATCACCAACTTTAAGAAATATGAGAATGGATGAAGTCCCAGAAATTCATATTGATAGCCAAGGAGGCTTGTTAGATATCTCCTTTAATATTCCGCATGTTGAGGATGGCGAATTTGCAAATGTGATTGCTAAATTGCAAGAAAATGCTGAGTTTTATATTAGTGAAAGCGGGAAATTTTATCATTTCAATGAAAAATTTGATCGCTTAAAAGCGGCACTACATGAACTTGATGACCAATTTGTTATTCAAGGAAGTAGTTTGCATGTTAATATTAATCGTAGTTTCCAAATTTCTAAAATTTTTGAAAAGATTAGTGGCGCCTCTTTTTCTGAGAAATTTAAATCACTTTATCAACATTTAACTCACCCTGAAGAATTTCCCTATGAGAAACCTGAGCATATTAAGGCTTCTTTGCGTTCTTATCAAGAAACAGGTGTTCGTTGGATGAGTATGTTATCCCATTACAATCTAGGAGGAATTCTTGCTGATGATATGGGATTGGGGAAAACCGTTCAAGCTATTACTTTTATCCTCTCAAATCTAAAAAAAGACGAAAGTGTATTAATTACTGCCCCAGCCAGTCTTACTTACAACTGGGCAAGTGAGTTTGAAAAATTTACTGACGAAATTGATTTTGTCGTGATTGATGGTAATAAAGCTGACCGGACTAAGGAGATTCAAGAGAATCACCAGATTTATATTACGAGCTATGGTAGCTTTTTGAAAGATTTTGAAGATTATCAAGATAAAAAGTTAAATTACTTACTTTTAGACGAAGCGCAAGTTGTAAAAAATTATAGTAGTAAAACGAATAAATCTCTTTCGGCTCTTAATGTTGAGCATACTTTTGCTCTTTCAGGGACGCCACTTGAAAATCGAATTGAAGAAATTTGGGCAATTTTCCAAGTTGTAATGCCAGGCTTTTTACCCAAGCGTGAAAAATTTAATAAGATGGAACCTTCGGTCATCTCAAGATTGATTCAACCATTTATCATGCGTCGTAAAAAAGAGGATGTACTTGAGGAACTTCCAGAGAAAATGGAAATTACGGTTTACAATCAATTGGCTGATGACCAAAAAGTGATTTATCTTGCACAACTTGAATTAATGCAAAAACAAGTTTTAGAAATGGACAATGCAGCTTTATCACGTTCAAGAATCGAAATTCTGGCAGGAATTACCAGATTAAGGCAAATTTGTAATACACCAGCTTTATTCATGGATGATTACAAGGGAAGTTCAGGTAAGCTTGAACGCTTAAGAGAACTACTGGCTCAAATTAAAGATTCTGGACATCGTCCGTTGATTTTCTCTCAATTTACAAAAGTTTTTCCACATATTGAAAAATTAATGGAAGAACAAGAAATGACTGCTTATAAATTGACAGGCTCTACTCCGATTAAAGACCGACTTTCCATGGTTCAGGCATTTAATGCTGGAAGCCGTGATGCTTTCTTAGTTTCTTTGAAAGCTGGTGGTGTTGGTCTTAATTTGACAAGTGCTGATGTTGTGATTTTAGTCGATTTGTGGTGGAATCCGGCAGTAGAAGAACAGGCAATTGCGCGTGCCCATCGTATGGGGCAAAAAAATACAGTAGAAGTGATTCGTTTGATTACACAAGGGACAATTGAAGAGAAAATTATGGAAATCCAAGAACGTAAAAAAGACCTGATTGCAAATGTTTTGGAAGGCGATACGGTTGATAAAGTTCTTAGTGAAGCAGAAATTCGGGAAATTCTCGGAGTATAGCTTTAAAAAACTTAGAAATTAAGCTATAATGGATATTGAAACGGTTATCTTAAAGAATCGGATTGGCTTTTAAGAGCTGACGAGATGACAATAAAAGCTCTAAAGACTTATAAGATAAGCTTTAAAGGCTTTTTAGATAGACCTTCATATTAATTCACATAAATTTGAAAAGTACAATTAAGAAATAAAACAAACTATAAAAAAGTAGGGCAAAACATGGTAGAAAGAAGAGTGGTATTTCCGGTTATTGGTGATGACGAAGTGCTTCAAAAAGATACTCGGGTGATTTTTACTAATCAGCAGTTGCTGACAAGAAATCCCAGCCTTCAGGATGAAGCTTCAATTGAGACAAGCAAGTCAAAAACTGATGCTAAAAGACCTGAGAGCTTCAAACCTTATAAGGCTAAAACAAGCTTTAGCACACAACATCGTCCGCTAAATTCTAATCATGCTGGCGTAAGTTCATATGACAAAATGCCGAAAAAAACAAGTGTAGATGAGTCAAAAGAACGAGCAAAGCGAGCAGCAGCAACACTTCCAAAATCTCCAAAACAATATGTTTCTCCTTTGGAGCGTGATAAAGAGGATTTAACGGTTCGTCGTTCAACATCTGCAATTTTGAATAAACGTCCTTCAACTAATGATAACCCAATTCGGGATATGAAAAAACAAGGAATGAATGTTTCGGATGCAGTTGCAAAGAATGGCTCTGGAATGAAAAAAGCAACACCGCACGGTGGAGCAGCAAATGATACGCAAAAGGGAAGTTATTTTGAAAATAAGCGGAAAAACATTTTTGACCGCGGAATCGTATAATTTTCAAATTTGAACAAAAAACTGACAGAGAAAATAAATTTTATTTTGATAAAATTTATTTTAAAAAAACAACTTATCAGTTATTTTGTGCGTCTTTTAGGGCGTGACTTTTAAATAAATAAAAAATTTTAACTGTAAGAAAAGAAGGGAAATTTCTGTCAGTTGCTGATGAATAAAAGTAGCTGACAGAAAATTTTATCATGGAAAAAACATATCATTTTACCGGTATTAAAGGTTCAGGCATGAGTGCACTTGCATTGATGTTACATCAAATGGGCAAAAACGTTCAAGGTTCAGATTCAACAGACTACTTTTTCACACAACGTGGTCTTGAACAAGTGGGTGTTCCACTTTTGCCGTTTGACGAAAAAAATATTAAACCTGAGTTTGAATTGATTGTTGGGAATGCTTTTCGCGATGATAATAATGTCGAAATTGCTTTCGCGCATAAAAATGGCTTCCCATTCAAACGTTATCATGAATTTTTGGGCCATTTCATGGAAGATTTCACAAGTATTGGGGTTGCAGGAGCACACGGTAAGACTTCAACAACTGGAATGTTAGCTCATGTGATGTCGAATATCGTGGACACTTCTTACCTAATTGGTGATGGAACTGGGCGTGGAAATGCTGGAAGTGAATATTTTGTCTTTGAATCTGATGAGTATGAACGTCATTTCATGCCATATCATCCTGAATATACCATTATGACAAATATTGACTTTGACCACCCTGACTATTTTGAAGGAATTGAAGATGTCACTTCAGCTTTTCAAGACTATGCAAATAATATCAAAAAAGGAATCTTTGCTTATGGTGAAGATGTGAATTTGCGTAAATTGTCTGCTAAAGCGCCTATTTATTATTATGGTTTTGAAGCTAATGATGATTACCGTGCAAAAAACTTGATTAGAAGTACACGCGGTTCATCTTTTGATGCCTATTTCCGTGGTGAAAAAATTGGTCATTTTGTTGTTCCTACCTATGGAAAACATAATGTCTTGAATGCTTTATCTGTTGTGGCCGTTTGCCATAATCTTGGTTTGGATATGACAGATGTTGCTGACCACCTCTTGACTTTCCGAGGAGTAAAACGCCGTTTTACTGAGAAAAAAGTAGGAGAAACAGTAATTATTGATGACTTCGCTCATCATCCAACTGAGATTGAAGCAACATTGGATGCGGCTCGTCAAAAATATCCTGACCGTGAAATCGTTGCGGTATTCCAACCTCATACATTTACCAGAACCATTGCTTTTGCTGATGAGTTTGCAGAAGTTCTTGATCATGCGGATACTGTTTATCTAGCACAAATTTATGGCTCAGCTCGTGAAGTAGACCATCATGAAATTACGGCACAAGATTTAGCTGATAAAGTTCGTAAACCAGCCAAAGTAATTGAGCTTGACAATGTTTCACCATTGTTAGACCACGACCGCGGAATTTATGTCTTTATGGGAGCAGGGAATATTCAAAAATATGAAATTGCTTTTGAAAAATTACTTAGCCAAACTTCAACAAACTTACAATAAAATTAAAAAAGCACTGACAGTATTGTTAGTGCTTTTTTATTAATAAAAAATTCAAGTCACGGGAGTGTGACTTGAATCAAAGGGGTTTATGAAGAAATTATTTAGGGAGTAATATGAGTATAAATGTAAACGCTTAAATTAACCTTAATTTCGTTTAAATTAACCTAATAAAATATATTTAATCTCTGCTGTCAAAATATTTGCTGCTTTTTCGGACGCACAAATAACAAGCAAGGTATCAGCACCGGCAATTGTACCTAAAATATCAGTCCGGCTATCGCGTTCGTCATCTAAAGCATTTGCTAAAACGTCCGCTTCACCAAGTTTTGTACGAATGACAACTAAAGCACCTACAGATTTTGCTGAAATGACAAAATTATAAAAATACAACTGTAAATCAGAATTAATTTTAGAGTTGCCAGAAGTCAAAAATGAGTAAAAACTCTCTCCTTTGTCCCGCTTTTTTATAATATTTAATTTTCTAATATCTCTGGATAAAGTGGCTTGTGTTACCTCTACACCGCGTTCTAATAATAGAGATTGAAGCTCTTCTTGAGTCGATATTTTATTATTTGTCACAATTTCTTTAATAATTTCTAATCTTTTATCTCTTTTCATAGCATAATTATACCATATAATGGACTATATATTGACAAAATTAGTGTTTTTTCTGTATAATTAGTGAATGGACGAAAAACAACTAGTAAGCCAAGCACTGTCTGCTGCAATCGATGGTGTTCTTGGAGTAGAACAAATCGCAGCTATAATCGAAAAACCTAAATCCTCAGATTTAGGAGATTTAGCATTCCCAGCTTTTCAATTGGCGAAAACTCTCCGAAAATCTCCACAAATTATTGCTGGAGAAATCGCTGAGAAGATAGATACAAAAGGTTTTGAGAAAGTTATTGCAGTAGGGCCTTACGTTAACTTTTTCCTTGATAAAAATGCGACAGCCTCAGAAGTCATTCGTGAAGTTTTGACTGAAGGTGAGCACTATGGTGATGCAAATATTGGAGAAGGTGGAAATGTGCCGATTGACATGTCTGCGCCAAATATCGCTAAACCTTTCTCAATTGGACATTTGCGCTCAACTGTTATTGGTGATTCGATTGCCAAAATTTATGAAAAATTGGGTTATCAACCGATTAAAATTAACCACTTGGGTGACTGGGGGAAACAATTTGGTCTATTGATTACTGCATATAAAAAATATGGAGATGAAGCGACCATTACAGCAAATCCGATTGATGAACTTTTGAAACTTTATGTAAAAATTAATGCGGAAGCTAAAGAAGATCCAGAAGTCGATGAAGAAGGACGTCAATGGTTCCTCAAAATGGAACAAGGTGATGAAGAAGCCCTTCGTATTTGGAAATGGTTCTCTGATGTTTCATTGATTGAATTTAACCGTATCTATGGAAAACTCGGAGTAACTTTCGATCACTTTATGGGCGAAAGCTTCTACAGTGACAAGATGGATGCTATTGTGGAAGATTTGGAAAATAAAAATCTTTTACATGAGTCAAAAGGTGCTTTGATTGTTGATCTTGAAAAATATAATCTTAATCCAGCTTTGATTAAGAAAACAGATGGTGCAACACTTTATATCACGCGTGACCTTGCGACTGCTGCTTATCGTAAAAAGACTTTTAATTTTGTAAAATCACTCTACGTGGTAGGTGGCGAACAAACTAACCACTTCAAACAACTGAAAGCTGTTTTGAAAGAAGCTGGCTATGATTGGTCTGATGATATGGTGCATGTACCTTTCGGAATGGTTACTCAAGGTGGGAAAAAATTCTCAACTCGTAAAGGTCACGTTGTTAAATTAGAAATGGCTCTTGATGAAGCGGTGGATCGTGCTGAAAAGCAAATTGAAGCAAAAAACCCTAATTTAGAAAATAAAGAAGAAGTTGCTAAGCAAGTTGGAGTTGGTGCTGTTAAATTCTACGACTTGAAGACTGACCGAAACAACGGTTATGACTTTGATTTGGATGAAATGGTTTCATTTGAAGGTGAAACAGGCCCTTATGTGCAATATGCTCACGCTCGTATTCAATCAATTTTGCGTAAAGCAAATCGTAAAGTGAACATTGACAATATTTCTCTTGTTGTTTCTGATGCTGAAGCTTGGGAAATTGTCAAAGCTTTGAAAGAATTCCCAAATATTGTGAAACGTGCTGCTGATAATTATGAACCTTCTATTATCGCTAAATATGCAATTTCACTTGCACAAGCCTTTAACAAATACTATGCTCATGTTCGTATTTTAGAAGATGATGCTCAATTGGATGGACGTTTGGCTTTGATTAGTGCGACTTCAATTGTCTTGAAAGAAGCATTGCGCCTTCTTGGGGTTGCTGCTCCTGAAAATATGTAAAAATATACTTAATTATTTAATCTCTTATCAAAAAGAATTTAATTCTTGCTGATGAGAGATTTTTTTGTTTCTTTTTTAAAACATTTTGTAAAATAAGTATTTTAATAAAAAGCTAAGAATCCCATGATAAGCAAAGGAGTGCATAAACGTGAAATTGTCAGAATATAAAAAAACATGTATAAATGAATAAACCTTTGTAAAGTGTAGCATTAGTGCTCGACAAAAATATGCATAGATGTATAATTTCCTTGTAAACGATTCCAATAATACTGAATCAAAATCAGAAAGGATACTCCAAAATGAACAATGGAATTAATGTTAACTCAGAAATTGGGAAATTAAAATCAGTCCTTCTCCACCGCCCAGGTGCAGAGGTAGAGAATATTACCCCAGACACAATGAAACAGCTTTTATTTGATGATATTCCATATCTCAAAATTGCTCAAAAAGAGCATGATTTCTTTGCTCAAACATTGCGTGACAATGGTGCTGAAACTGTTTATATCGAAAATCTTGCAACAGAAGTTTTTGAAAAATCATCTGAAACAAAAGAAGAGTTTTTAAGCCATTTGTTGCATGAAGCAGGTTACCGTCCAGGACGTACTTATGATGGATTGACTGAATATTTAACTTCAATGCCAACAAAAGATATGGTTGAAAAAGTCTATGCCGGTGTTCGTAAAAATGAATTGGATATCAAACGCACAGCACTTAGTGACATGGCAGGTTCTGATGCAGAAAATTATTTCTACCTCAACCCATTACCAAATGCTTACTTCACACGTGACCCACAAGCTTCAATGGGTGTCGGAATGACTATTAATAAAATGACTTTCCCAGCACGTCAACCTGAAAGCTTGATTACCGAATATGTGATGGCTAACCATCCACGTTTCAAAGACACTCCAATCTGGCGTGATCGTAATCATACTACTCGTATTGAAGGTGGTGATGAATTAATTCTTAATAAGACAACTGTAGCAATCGGGGTTTCAGAACGTACTTCATCTAAAACAATTCAAAATCTTGCTAAAGAATTATTTGCAAATCCATTTTCAACATTTGATACAGTGCTTGCGGTTGAAATCCCTCATAACCATGCAATGATGCACTTGGATACTGTATTTACAATGATTAACCATGATCAATTTACAGTTTTCCCAGGAATTATGGATGGTGCAGGTAACATCAACGTCTTCATTCTTCGTCCTGGTCAAGATGGTGAAGTTGAACTTGAACATTTGACAGATCTTAAAGCAGCCCTTAAGAAAGTCTTGAACCTTTCAGAACTTGACTTGATTGAATGTGGTGCAGGTGACCCAATTGCCGCTCCTCGTGAACAATGGAATGATGGTTCAAATACCCTTGCTATTGCTCCAGGAGAAATCGTTACTTATGACCGTAACTATGTAACTGTTGAACTTTTGAAAGAACATGGTATTAAAGTTCATGAAATTCTTTCAAGTGAACTTGGTCGTGGTCGTGGTGGAGCGCGTTGTATGTCACAACCACTTTGGCGTGAAGATTTGTAATCTGAAGACTTTTACATAATGTTCTTGAATTTAACTACTAAATTTAAAAACAAGTGAATTTATAAATTTAGTTTTATAAGTTCGTAAAATTAAAGATGAAAGTAGCTCATTAATGTAATTTAAAAAATTCATTAAATATTTAAAAATAGAAAAAGGAAAAAAATAATGACATCACCACTTATTACAAAAGCAGAAGTAAACTCAGTATTCCAAGGTCGTAGCTTGCTTGCTGAAAAAGATTTTACACCAGCTGAAATTAACTACCTTGTTGATTTTGGTCTTCATTTGAAAGCATTGAAACAACAAAATATTCCTCATCACTATCTTGAAGGTAAAAATATTGCCTTGTTATTTGCAAAAACTTCAACTCGTACACGTGCCGCATTTACAACTGCTGCCATTGACCTTGGTGCTCATCCTGAATATCTTGGTGCAAATGATATCCAACTCGGAATCAAAGAATCAACAGAAGATACAGCACGTGTTCTTGGTTCAATGTTTGATGCTATTGAACGTTGTGGATTTTCTCAAAAAGAAGTTGAAGATTTGGCAAAATACTCTGGTGTTCCAGTTTGGAATGGTTTGACAGATGATTGGCATCCAACACAAATGATTGCTGACTTTATGACAGTAAAAGAAAACTTTGGTTACCTTAAAGGGTTGACATTAGTTTACGTTGGTGATGGTCGTAACAACATGGCAAATTCACTCATCGTAACTGGTTCTATGCTTGGTGTAAATGTTCATATCGTTGCTTCAGATTCACTTCATCCTTCTAAAGAAGTTATGGATATTGCCAATAAATTTGCTGAAAAATCAGGTGCTAAACCTCTTGCAACTTCTAATATTGAAGAAGGTGTTAAAGGTGCTAACATTATTTATTCAGACGTTTGGGTATCTATGGGAGAATCTAACTGGGAAGAACGTGTTAAACTTTTGACACCATACCGCATCACAATGGATATGTTGAAAATGACAGGAAATGCTGACAACGGTAAACTTATCTTTATGGACTGCTTACCAGCCTTCCATGACACTGAAACTGAATATGGTAAAGAAATCAAAGAAAAATATGGTTTGACAGAAATGGAAGTTACTGACGAAGTTTTTCGTTCTAAATATGCTCGTCAATTTGAAGAAGCAGAAAATCGTATGCACTCAATCAAAGCAATTATGGCTGCAACTTTGGGTAATTTATTTATCCCAGCAGTTCCTGAAGATTTTAAATAATTAAAATAGATAATTTGTCAGTTTACTGACAGAGCTGTCAGTAAACTGATAGATTTTGATTTAAGTCGTTGAAAGCAGTCTAAGATAGTTTTTAGACTGTTTTGACGGTTAAAATCATTGAAAGGATTGATATGGACGCAGAAAATAAAAAAGGAATTGGCCTTGCTGCTTTAGTTGCGATTATTGTTTCTGGAGCGATTGGTGGTGGGGTATTCAACCTCTCTAACGATTTAGCAACAAATGCATCACCTGGTGGTGTTGTCATTTCATGGATCGTTATTGGTTTTGGTATATTAATGTTGGTTTTATCACTGAATCATTTGGTGGTAAACAAATCTGAACTTTCAGGTGTGTCAGATTATGCACGTGCTGGTTTTGGTAATATGGTTGGTTTTATCTCAGGATGGGGTTATTGGTTATCTGCTTGGGCAGGTAATATTGCCTTTGCTGTTTTGATGATGACTGCCGTTGACTATTTCTTCCCCGGCGTTTTTCAAGCTAAGAATGGCTCATTGACCATTCTGTCAGTAATTGTTGTTTCAATTGTTTCGTGGGGATTGACTTTACTTGTTATGCGAGGTGTTGAAGGGGCTGCTGCCATTAATGCAATTGTCCTTGTTGCAAAATTGATTCCCTTGTTTGTCTTTGTTATTGCTGGAATAGTTACTTTCAAAGCTGGAGTCTTTAGTGCTCACTTTTGGCAAAATTTCGTTGCGAATACAAATGCTGATGGCGTAATTAAGAGTTTAACTTGGTCTAATATGACTGGCGGAGATTTATTCAGTCAAGTCAAAGGTTCACTCATGGTTATGATTTGGGTCTTCGTCGGAATCGAAGGGGCTGCTATGATGGGTGACCGTGCCAAACGTAAATCAGATGCTGGTAAAGCTTCAATTCTCGGTTTGATTGCCTTGTTAGTGATTTATATCTTGCTCTCACTATTGCCATTTGGTTTTATGAGCCAACAAGAACTAGCTAATACTGGTCAACCAGGTTTGGTTCATATTTTGAACGCTATGGTTGGCGGTTGGGGTGGTTCACTAATGGCCATTGGTCTTGTGATTTCACTTCTTGGAGCTTGGTTGTCATGGACAATGCTTCCTGTTGAAGCAACACAACAATTATCAGAACAAAAATTACTTCCTAGTTGGTTTGGTAAACTTAATGACAAAGGTGCACCTAAAAATTCACTTTTGCTGACACAATTGATTGTTCAAATTTTCTTGATTGTCACTTATTTTGTAGCTGATGCTTACAATGTCTTTGTTTACCTTTGTACCGCTGTTATCATGATTTGTTATGCCTTAGTTGGTTTATATCTCTTTAAATTAGGGATTCAAGAGAAGAAAACAAGTAATATCATTATTGGTTTCATCGCGGCCGCCTTCCAAATCTTAGCCTTGTACTATTCAGGATGGCAATTTGTTTGGCTCTCTTTAATTCTTTACGCAGTTGGTTTCATTCTCTAAGCTTTAGGCAAAAAAGAATATGGAACTAAAATGTCCACAGCTGAATTAATCGCAACCTTTATCTTGACAGTTTTAGGAATCCTCGCTGTTTTTGGAGTATACGGGAACTGGCTTGGCTTGCAAGATGCACTGGGAATTGATGGAAATACTTTACTTGTCGCTGTAGTTCCATTGATTGTAGTAACATTTATTGTTTACTTCGTGGTTCGTAGTGATATCAATAAAAAAGGAATTAAAAATTAATCAAAGGGGTATAAAAAATGGTAAGTCCTATTGTTGTAGCCCTTGGTGGGAATGCTATTTTGACAAAGGACCCATCAGCAGCGGCTCAAAAAAAGGCGCTTGAAGTAACAGCTGAACAGTTGATGCCATTAATTAAAGATAATGACAGACAAATGGTTGTGACTCATGGAAATGGACCACAGGTTGGAAATTTACTTTTACAACAATTGGGTTCGGATAGTGAAAAAACCCCAGCTATGCCATTGGATACAGTTGGGGCAATGACTCAAGGCGAAATTGGTTTTTGGACGGTTCAAGCTTTTACAAGAGCAATGGCTAATAATGGCCTAGAGCGATATCCAGTTATTTCGGCAGTGACTCAAACATTGGTTGATGAAAATGATCCAGCTTTTAAAAATGCTAGTAAACCAATCGGTCCCTTTTATACAGAAGAACAATTGCCAGAAATTAAGAAGCAATTTCCTGATTGGGAGTTGATGGAAGATGCTGGCCGTGGTTATCGTCGAGTAGTTCCAAGTCCTAAACCACTTGAAATCATTGAAGCAAAAGCATTTGGCCCAATCTTGGAATCTGGAAGTTTATGCTTCTGGCGGAGGTGGAATTCCCGTCATTAAAGATGGTAATGGTTATAAAGGTGTTGAAGCCGTTATTGACAAAGATTTTTCAGCAGCTAAATTAGCTGAAATGGTTGGTGCAGATGAACTTTTGATTTTGACAAGTGGTGGCGATGTTTATTTGAACTATGGAAAAGAAGATCAAGTTCATCTAGAAACGGTCAAAGTTTCTGAAATGCGTAAGTATGTCGATGAAGAACGCTTTGCCAAAGGTTCGATGGGACCTAAGGTAGAAGCTGCGGTCAGCTTTGTTGAGCGAACAGGTAAAGTTGCTACGATTACAAGCCTTGATAATGTTGAAAATTTTGTCAAATCTGGCAGCGGAACAAGAATTGTTCCATAAATAAGTAAAAAAGATAGAGGAGAAATAATTTAATGGTAAGACGTATGGTCGTAGCCCTAGGTGGTAACGCTATTTTAACAGATGACCCAACAGCAAAA
This sequence comes from Lactococcus cremoris subsp. cremoris NBRC 100676, assembly GCF_001591705.1. GTDB lineage: Bacteria > Bacillota > Bacilli > Lactobacillales > Streptococcaceae > Lactococcus > Lactococcus cremoris. The sequence continues at coordinate 14,649 of NZ_BCVK01000037.1, forward strand.
GCACAAGAAAGAGCGCTTGAAACAACGGCAGAACAATTAATTCCTCTTATTAGAAATAACGATGTGGAAATGGTTGTCACTCATGGTAATGGGCCGCAAGTGGGGAATCTTTTGTTGCAACAATTAGCGGCAGATAGTCCTAAAAATCCAGCCATGCCAATTGATACAGCCGTTGCAATGACTCAAGGTCAAATTGGATTTTGGATGGGGCAAGCTTTTACAAGAGCTTTGATAAAAAATAAGATGGAGCGCGTTCCAGTTATCTCTGTAGTGACTCGTACAGTTGTTGACAAAGATGACTCGGCTTTTGAAAAACCAACTAAACCAATCGGTCCATTCTACGACGAAAAGGGCTTAGCAGAGATGAAAGCTCAGTATCCTGACTGGACTTTTGTTGAAGACTCAGGTCGTGGCTATCGTCGAGTAGTACCAAGTCCTAAACCAACACGTATCGTTGAAGCCGAAGCAATTAAACCATTGATTTCATCAAGCGTTTTGGTGACTGTATCTGGTGGTGGTGGTATTCCTGTCATTGAAACTCAAGAGGGTTATGAAGGAGTTGAAGCTGTTATTGATAAAGACTTTTCAGCAGCAAAAGTTGCTGAACTTGTTGAAGCAGATAATCTTTTGATTTTAACTGCGGTAGATAATGTTTTTGTTAACTTCAATAAACCTAACCAGAAAAAACTTGAAACAGTAACAATGGCAGAAATGAAAGCTTATATTAAAGAAGGGCAATTTGCCGCAGGTTCAATGTTACCAAAAGTAGAAGCAGCAATGGAATTTGTTACTCGCACTGGTCGTCCTGCAACAATTACCTCTTTGGAAAATCTTGAAGACTTCCTCAACAATGATTCAGGAACAAAGATTATTCCTTAACGTTAAAAATGCTACATTTCTGATGTAGCATTTTTTTATAAATGTAGTTTAAAAATCGATAAACTTTCCGATATTTTATCAATAATTATTGTACAATTAACATGTAAACGATTTATATTGATAAAATTACTGACAGAATCCTAATACGATTCAGGAATATTATGCTAATCTAGCTAATAAATCTGTCAGTAAAAAAATAAAGAGAGGAAGACAAGTTCGGATGATTTCTCGAAAAAAATCATTTAAACTTGCAAATAAAACTTATGGAACTTGTACAATTTGGTTGCGAAGATTGGCTCAATGTTTGGGAAAAATCAGCAACAATTGATATTGCTCAGTCAACCATTGATTCACTATCTTTAGAAGAGGTCTTGGCTTTTGAAGAAGATAAAGGTGAAGCTTTTATGTCTCAGATGATGAAAGAAAAATTTAGTTATGGATGGATTGAAGGATCACCAGCCTTCAAATCAGAAGTTGCTAAACTTTATAAAAGAGTATCAGAAGACAATATTTTATCTACTAATGGAGCGACAGGAGCAAATTTTCTTACAATTTTAGGCTTGATTGGTCAAGGAGATCATGTAATCGCTCAGTATCCTTCTTATCAACAATTATATGATTGGCCAAAAACATTAGGTGCACAAGTTGATTACTGGAAGATAAAAGAAGAAAATCACTGGTTGCCGCAAATTGAAGACTTGCGTCGACTCGTTAAACCTAACACAAAATTGATTTGTTTAAATAATGCAGCTCAACCAACGGGTGCGATTATGAGTCCAGATTTCTTAGCAGAAGTAGTTGAGATTGCCCGGAGTGTCGATGCTTATATTCTTTGTGATGAGGTTTATCTGCCTCTTGATGAAGAAACCCCTTATGCACCAATTGCTGATTTATACGAAAAAGGAATTTCAACAAATTCAATCTCTAAAACTTATTCGGTTCCAGGAATTCGTGTAGGTTGGGTCGCCACTCAAGATCGTGACCTTTGTAATGAATTCCGAAAGATTCGAGATTATACTCTAATTTGTACAGGAGTCTTTGATGATGCTTTGGCTTCTTTAGTTTTAAAACATAAGGATAAGGTGTTGGCTCGCGCTCGGGATATTGTTAAAGGAAATCTCTCAATTTTAAAAGAATGGGTCGAAAATGAGCCATTGGTCTCAATGGTTTATCCTAATGCTGTGTCTGTAAGCTTTGTGAAATTCGAACAATTAGACCCAATGAAAACGGAAGATTTTGCCATTCAACTCCTTCGTGAAAAAGGAGTGCTAATAATTCCTGGAAATCGTTTTGACTTACCGGGATATGCCAGAATTGGATATTGTACGGATGAAAAGACTCTACGTCAAGGTTTGCAACTCCTATCTGAATTTTTGAGAGAATATAAAGGTTAATATCTTTTATATAAATACATTACCGTTTTACTAACTTGTATAAAAAGTGTATAATGGGAAAATGTGAGTATAATTATAACTAAAGAATATAAAATAGTCTCTATATTCAAGAGACTATTTTATATTTACAGTCAGATTATACGAATTTAATTATAGCGAATTTATAATTAAATAATAGAAAGTGAGTAAATGGAAAACAAGAAAACAAAAGGGATTAGCCTTTTTGCACTACTAGCGATTATCATCTCAGGAGCCATTGGTGGTGGAGTGTTCAACCTTGCCAATGACTTGGCAAGATGCTCAACTCCTGGGGGAGTCGTGATTTCATGGCTTTTTATTGGTTTTGGAATATTAATGTTAGTTTTGAGTTTTAATCGGCTCATTACAATAAAACCTGATCTTTCTGGTGTATCAGATTATGCTCGAGCAGGTTTTGGGGACTTTGTAGGTTTTTTATCGGGCTGGGGTTACTGGATTTCAGCATGGACAGGAACAATTGGTTTTGCTGTTTTAATGATGACTTCTGCTGATTATTTCTTTCCTGGTAAATTTGCAAATTCAAACGGTTCACTAACTATTCTGTCAGTAATTATTGTGTCAATTATTTCATGGATATTGATGCTTCTAGTTGATCGAGGAGTAGAAACGGCTGCGGCTGTAAATGCAATTGTGATGATTGCCAAACTGATTCCATTGGTTGTTTTCTCAATTACAGGAATTATCTTATTTAAGGCTAATATCTTTACTCAACATTTTTGGCAAACCTTTACAACGAATTTTGCTGCTGATGGTTCAGTCAAAGATTTTGTTTGGCACGCAATGACTGCAAGTGGACTTTTAAGTCAAATTAAGGGCTCATTGTTGGTAATGGTTTGGGTCTTTGTCGGGATTGAGGGTGCTGCGATGATGGGAAATCGCGCGAAAAAGAAATCAGATACAGCAAAAGCAACAGTTATTGGTTTAGCAGTTTTGCTTGTTATTTATGTACTTTTGTCACTCCTTCCTTATGGTTATATGGATCAAGCAAGTTTAGCAAATGTCAAAGCCCCTGGTCTTGTTTACATTCTTAATGAAATGGTCGGTGGCTGGGGTGGTAGCCTTATGGCAGTCGGTCTAATGATTTCATTATTAGGAGCATGGCTTTCATGGACAATGCTACCGGTTGAAGCTACACAACAGTTGGCAGAGCAAAAGCTATTGCCAAGTTGGTTTGGTAAACTCAATAAATATCATGCCCCAAGTAATTCATTGTTGATTACTCAGTTGATGATTCAAATCTTTATTATCATTACATATTTTGTCGCAAATGCTTATAATGTTTTTATTTATATGGCAACAGCCGTAATAATGATTTGCTATGCTTTAGTTGGTGCCTATCTTTTCAAAATTGGTCTTAAAGAAGCATCAGTAAAAAATATACTGATTGGTTTCTTCACTTTTGCTTTTCAGGCTCTGGCACTCTACCTCTCAGGCTGGCAATATGTTTGGCTGGCTATGATTCTATATACAATTGGATTTCTTTTGTTCATTGGAGCAAAAAAAGAGAGTCATCAATCAATATCAGTCAAAGAATGGTTGGGGATGCTTGTTGTGACAGTACTTGGGGTATTAGCGATTGTGGTCTTGATTTGTGGGGCCAAAGCGGGAACAGGCTTTGACCTTCGAGGATTACTAGGATTTTAGGCATAATTTAATAATGAATCATCTTATAAAGATAATTTTACTGATGTTTTTCTAGGTGAATGGAGGAAATAATTGATGAGAACTTTTGCAGAAGTGGAAAAATTGTTAACTGAACTTTCGATTCCTTACAAAATTGTAGAACACCCAGCTAGTCATTCAACAGAAGAGTCGGATAACTACATTAAAGATTATGAAGGGTGTCGTTCAAAAACTTTGATTTTGGCCAATAAAAAATCAACTCAGTTTTATATGATTATCATGGATGACGCTAAACAAGTTGATATGAATCGTTTGAGTGAAATTCTTGAGGTGAAAAGACTCCACTTTATATCAGAAGACCGATTGGAAGAAATGTTAGGTTTAAATTCAGGAATTGTTTCCCTTTTTGGTTTAGTCGGAACAAATTATGAAAATATGAATATTTATTTTGATCAACAAATGCTTGATGATTATCAGATTCAAACTTTTCATCCTAATGATAATACTAAGACAATTTTCTTTAAGATGGAGGCTTGTTTTACTATTCTGAAGTCACAAGGTTATGATTATCAAATTATTGATTTATAAATTAAAACTCTTGCTCGTCAAGAGTTTTTTTATTCGCCTATTGAGTCTAAAAACTAATTTTTGTATAATAACAATATGCTAACTTTTCCACTAATCAATGACACTTCACGAAAAATCATTCATATCGATATGGATGCCTTTTTTGCTTCCGTTGAAGTGCGTGATAATTCGAGTCTAAAGGGTAAACCAGTTGTGATTGCTAGGAACCCATTGCAGACTGGTGGACGGGGAGTTGTATCGACTTGTTCTTATGAAGCGCGTGCTTTCGGAATACACTCGGCAATGAGTGCAAAGGAAGCGTATGACCTTTGTCCACAAGCTATTTTTATTTCTGGGAACTATGAGAAATATACAAAAGTTAGTAAACAGGTTCGTGAAATTTTTAAACGCTACACGGATAATATTGAGGCAGCGTCAATTGATGAAGCCTATTTAGATGTAACCGAGAATAAAATAGGAGCTCAATCAGCAATAAAAATAGCAAAATTAATTCAACATGATATCTTTGTTGAACTAGGTTTGACTTGTTCAGCAGGAGTTTCTTATAATAAATTTTTGGCAAAGATTGCTTCAGATTATGAAAAGCCACATGGTTTGACATTAATTATGCCAGATGAAGCATTAGAGTTTTTGGCAAAGTTGCCTGTGGAAAAATTTCATGGGGTGGGGAAAGCAACTGTTCCTAAATTACATGCCTTAGGATTCTTTACTGGAGGAGATTTACAAAAAGCTGATCCGGTTGATTTGGCTGAAAAATTTGGTATTTATGGTTGGGAACTTTTCCAAAAGGCAAATGGAATTCATAACTCTAAAGTCAAAAATCATCGTGAACGAAAATCAGTAGGCAAAGAGCGAACCTACGGGAAATTACTATATCTTCCAGATGATATCAAAGCTGAATTAATCAAAATATCTAAACAGGTTTCTAAATCCTTAAAAAGGCACCAACTCAAGGGAAACATTATTATTTTGAAATTGAGATATTCGGATTTTACAACACTAACGAAACGAAAATCAATGGTAGAGAATCTGGATAGTCCGGAGGACATTGCAGAAGCTGCACAACAGATATTTGAAGAAATTGATTATGATGAGAGCTTGGGAGTTAGGCTGCTAGGAGTTACCATATCAGGATTTGGTGTCCAAAAAGCAACATTAGATATGCAATAGTTAGAAAAGGGATGAAGGCAATTTCGTCTCGTTTTTTTATCATTAAATAATAGATAATTCCAAGTAAACAAGCGATTTGAAGAAGTTTCATTTCATCAAAAAAACTTATAGAAAATGAGGCCGTAAAAAACCATAAAAAATCACCACTTCCAATTTTAAAATCGAAAATCTCAGTTAAGAGTGCAAGTACTAACCAGCTATAAAAAATCAAAGAAGAGGGAAATAAAATAATAAAGGAAAGAGCGAAAATAAGCCAAATAATAAAAGGGAAGCTATGATGCCGATAATCAAAAGCAGATAAAATTACTGACAGAATGCTCATCAAAAATTGTGGAAGACTAAGATAATTAAGCCATACCAAACAAAAGAGGAGACCAACAGAAAACTCAAGAATAAAATTCATCAATGGAATTTTATTCTTACAATAGCGACAAAGTGATGCAGAAGATAATTGAGAAAATAAGGGAATTAAGTCACGGAAGCTCAAAATGTGATTGCAAGAGTCGCAATGTGAGCGTCTAAAAATAATTGATTCTCCTGCCGGAATACGATCAACCAATAGGCCAAAAAACGACCCGAAAATTGTTCCAATAATAAATAAAAATAATATCTCCATACTAATCTATACGAAAATGGATTTTGAATGTAACTAAAAATGGAATTAAAAAGAAAATAAGTAAATCATTTGATAAAAAATTCTCATTGGTTTATAATATATTTATAGAAAAGTTAATATTAAATCTCTTTATGGCATTTAATATTTAAAAAATGGAGGTTAGTTATGTCAAATGAACACACACAAGAAGTTTTAAATCAAACGGTTGCCGATTTATCGAAAGCATCTGCTCTTGTTCATCAAATCCACTGGTATTTGCGTGGCCCTGGTTTTCTTTACCTACACCCAAAAATGGATGAATTAAAAGACCAATTGGACGAACATTTGGATGAATTTGCAGAACGTTTAATCACTATTGGTGGTTCTCCAGTTTCAACTTTGGCAGAATTTGATAAAAATTCTAAAATTGAGATGACGCCTGCAGCTTGGGGTAAATCTAATTCAGAACGTGTCAAAGAATTGATCGTTGCTTATAAATATTTGACTCAACTCTTCAAAGACGGAATTAAAATTGCTGGGGATGATGGAGATGATGTGACAGTTGATTTATTCACAACTGCTCTTGGGGATATCGAAAAAACACTTTGGATGATTGAAGCTGAAGTGGGCTAATAAAATTGTAAATGAAAAGCTCTGTCAGTACTGACAGAGCTTTATTTTATTTTTAAATTTACTGACAGATTTTTTAACAATCTAAAAGGATAGAAAGATTCTATCCTTTTTATGATTAAATACCAGATTTTGTTTTCCCATTCCAAGAATTTAACCCACCTTTAAGGATATAAATTTCAGGAATACCAGCTTTTTTAAGTTTTTTAGCAACTTTTGCTCCCCCAATAGGACGACCAGTTTCATAAATTAGCACTGGTTTATGTTTGCTCAAAGCATTTAAACTTTGGTCAATCTGACCAGAAGGAAGATTACGCGCACCAAGAATATGGTTAACCCGGAATTGATTTGCTTCGCGAATATCAATTAATTGAGAAGTTGGTATCAACCGAGCAAATTCAGCTTCCTCAACAAGTTTTGCATTGCGACGAAGATTCCAGCGGGGATAGACAAACATTCCGATAATTACTAAGACAAGAATGATATCAATGATAATAATAATCAAAATTATTCTCCTTTAAATTTAAGAGCAAGACTTGCAGCGCCGATAATTCCGGCATCATTTCCAAGAACAGCAAGTTTAATTTTACTTGAGTTACGAACAGTTGAAAAGGCATATTTATTGAAATAAGTTTCAACTTTTTCACGCAAGAATTCACCAGCTGCTGATACACCACCACCAATAACGATTGAAGCAGGGTTTAAAGTAGAACCCAAATTTGCACAGGCAAATCCAAGATAATAAGCAAATTTATCAACAACAGATAAGCTGAAGTGGTCCCCTTCTTGAGCAGCAAAGAAAATGTCTTTAGAAGTTACTTCATCACCATTGTCAATAGCAGCCTTAATAGTAGAATCTCCTTCGTACTCTTCAGCAAATTTATGAGCTAAGCGAACGATTCCTGTAGCAGAAGTTACTGTTTCCAAACAACCGCGGTTTCCACAAGTACATTCAAAACCATCAGGGTCAACGCAAATGTGGCCGATTTCACCACCAGCTCCAGCAACACCATGAACTAGCTCTCCTGAGGCGATAATTCCACCACCAACACCAGTTCCAAGAGTGATGAAGACTACATCAGGATTGTTTTCGCCAGCCCCAACCCAACGTTCACCAAGAGCAGCAACGTTAGCGTCATTGTCCAAGATGAAAGGTAGACCAACACCCTCAGAAATTGGTTTACCAACCTCTTGAGTGTCTGCCCAGTTTAAGTTGAAAGCGGCTTTAACAGTACTTTCAGAAATATTTACTGATCCAGGAGTTCCCATTCCAATTCCAAGAAACTCTGATTTATCCAAATTGTAAAGGTTCAAACGGTGGTTGATTGATTGGATAATATCAGGAACGATATGTTTTCCATCTTCTAAAATATTTGTTGGGATAGACCATTTATCTTGAACTTCACCAGTGAGAGTTAAAATCCCAAATTTAATTGAAGTTCCGCCAAGGTCGATACCGATAATTTTACTTGCAGTCATTGTTTTTTCTCCAATCTGACACTAAAAAAAGCATTATTTTTTATTAGTCGTAGATTTTTTCTTTTCAATTCTCTCTTCACGCGACAAAATCAAGCGAGCAGTCAAGTAATCGTGGTCGCTTTTCTGAAATATTCCTGATTCAAGCATCTTTCCTAATTCAATTTGCATAAAAGCAATCGCATCCAAACGATCTGGAAAAAGATTGATATATCCATATTTTTTCAGCATTTCTTGTACATCGTAGAGAGTTTTCATTACTATATTTTACCGTATTTGATAAAGGCTTTCAAGTGCAAGCTATATGTAAAATATAGAGAATAGCGCAGATTTTGTTTATAAAATGGTATAATACACTATAATTTGAAAACGTAACTAAAAAGATATTTAATGGTAATGATGTTTTTGGAATAAGATTATAGTTAAAATTTACTTGTTGAAGGTAAAAAAATGAATAGAATTTTGATTTATGCGGACTTTTATGCAGGAAATCGCTTAGAGCGATTTGTTCTTGAAATTGAAAAAGAACTCGGGATAAAAGACAAGGTTGACGTAACAAAAGTATTCTATAATCATCAAGATGCCTATCAATATCTTCAAGTTTACCTCAAAGATGTTAAGGCTTGTTTTATAAAAATTGGACAAAAAGAAGAACTAGAAATACTGAACAAAATGCAGAAGTTAGAAAGTGAGGCATTTTTTCTGATTTATACTGATAATCCTGACTTAAAAGATGAATTATTGAGCTTTACTACCCTACCATTATGGTCTCAGATGACTGTGTGTAGCGATTTTGATAGTGAAGTTAGGGAAATAATTGAAAAAGTTTTACTGTACTGTTTTACAAATGAATTAAATATTGTTGAAATTGCTGACTATCCGATTTCTATGGATTCTCTTTTATATATTGAAGCGGACAAAACACATCGAAATTATCTTAGAGCCATCACAAAAGATAATGAGTGTCTAGTTCGTGGAACGATTTCAGATGCAAAAAAGAAAATGCCCAATCTCCTCTCACTTGGGCGTGGGTTACTCGTTGATTCAAAGAAAATTCGTCGAATTGAAGATGATGGCTTGACCCTGTGTTTTGTACAATGTTTGAAAAAAGTCAAAGCACCGGCGGTTTATAAAAAAGTACTGAAAGTACTCAAAAGACAATCAGAGTGGATAAAATAATCATCCTTTTTAGGGTGCTTTTTATTTTTGGCTGATAAAAACTCAATTTCATCACAAAAAAAGTAATTTCATCATAAAAATGATTGAATTTAGCAAAAAAGCGTTGCATTCAGAAACAAAAACGCTTACAATTTAATTGTGAAAACAATATCAATAATTTTTGAAAGAGAAAAAGTACCAATGGAAAGTTAAGAAAGTTCAATATCAGCTCAAAGATATATCGTGCAACAAAAGAAAGTGAGTAATTTTTTTAATGGAAAATATACTGTCAAGTAAGTTATAGTTTGAGAATTAACTCTTAGATTAGTAACTTACAGACTAAGAAAAGAGGATTTATTTATGAATACGAAAAAAGAAGTGAAGTATGTTGTAAATGATGGAGTAATATTGGATAATACCAGCGGGGGACATAATCTGACAGCGCCTGTGACTGTTGAGATAGAAGTAACTTCAACTGCTAAAGGTACAATAAAGGGAGAGACGACTTACACAGCAGATTTTGGAGAAGCAGAGGTAACTAAAAAAGGAGAAAATTTGAAGGCAAGTTCCTTTGGGAATTTACTGGGCACAAAAACTTTTGCAGCTAGTCAGAATCAGTCAAAGTCAGATAAAACTTATTCTGTTAAGTTTAGGCTGAATATAAATTGGACAGTGTCTAATGGCTACGCTGGTCTAACAAAAGTAACAGGAGGTTATGGTCCTAGTGTTGATCGTGTTTATGTCGCTAATTCCAGAGTCACTACTGCAACGAATGGTCAGGTTAAAGGAATGGGAGGTTATAGCCAACAGGTTGATGACAAATCAGAAGGAGGCAATCTATCATGGTCGATTACCCGGAATTACAAACCTGTAAAGATTCCCTCAGCCAGTGCAATGGTAGGCGCTACTTATTTCGCTACGCTTAAACGGGGAAATAGTACTTGGACATTTGAAACGACAAATCGGGCTTATTAATGGGAGAAAGTAAAATGAGTATAAAAAGTATAAAACTTTGGCAAGTAATACTTGCATTTATTATCTGGCTAGGAACGATGTTTCTTCCAGCAACAGTTAATCAGAATAAATTGAATACGAACTTTGATTATAGAGAAAGTCGAGAAAATTTCTTTTATTTTATCTCTCATCAGTTTCCCTTTTACAGTATTATTTTGGCTCTACTACTATTGCTATCGATTATCTTGCTTTATAGAAAAGCAAGGGTTGGCAAGTACCTTGCTTTTGCAAGTCTGATTTATTATATTGGTTTCTTAGTCGTAGGTTTTCCAGGAAGTATCATTTTTAATCGCAGTTTATCGGGCAATACTTTTGAAGGAGAAGCGGCGCTTTTTTTAACTTTTTATGGGGTGGGCTATATTGTTTCCGTAATTGTTGGGTGCCTAGCTCTTCTCTTACTTTACTTATATAGTTTATCCAGAATTAATGAATAATAGTTTGCTCATGAAAAAATACATTGTTTTTACATTTATTATACCCGAATT
>NZ_BCVK01000038.1 GCF_001591705.1 Lactococcus cremoris subsp. cremoris NBRC 100676
AATAATAAGATAGGTGTAGATAAAATATGGATGCAGAAATAATCATTAAAAATCTAGAGGCGCATATAAAATTAAAAGATCTTGATTTTAAAGCATATCAATCTTTTGTTGACCAACTTTCAAAACTAACTAAAGAAGAACTTAATTATTATATATTCAAATATTCTAATACTAAGGATAAAAATGAACTAGCACCTACACTTTTTTTGACAATTTCAACAGCTATTACAATAGTTTTAAAAAGTATTGACGTCTTAGATATATCAACGCTAGTGTTTTTGGTTTTTGTATTTGGGATAATTTTTTATTCAATGCATGTAATTAAAGATAATAATAAACAAAAGCAGCTTAACAATAAAATGGTTTTAATTTTAAAAAAAGTTGAAAAAGATAAAAAGTACTAAATAATACCTGATCAAGTGACCAGGTATTTTATATGAGATAATAACAATTTTTATTTAGAAAGTAGACAATTATGCAATGATACTGATTATCCGCTGATTATGACTCGGGAACTAGCAGCTGAATTTATCGGAGTAAGTGGTCCTACATTTGATAAGCATTATCGCTATGCACATAATTTTCCAGTTGTGAAAAATGGAGATGTTGAAGAAGCTTTTCCACGGGACCCAATCATTAAATGGATTGCGGATAATTGGCAATTATTAGAAAAAAGGAGAAAGAGATAGAATACAGTACAAGAAAGCATCTCATTTTCCCAAGGAGTGCTTTTTTGTATTCCTAAAGCTTAGGACTGTGATATGCTTTATCAATTGCAGAATATAATCCATTTATGGGGGGATATATGACAGATTCAAATATTGAAAAAACGCTGATTAATGGAGAAATTGAGCATCCTAAGCAAATCGGAAAAAGAAATTTTACAACAAAAAGACCTAAAATCTATGGAAAATGGAAAGATGGAACTGTTGTTGAATATGCTGACATTAAGAAAAGTGGTAAAGGTTTTAACGGATATAATACACTTTACATGATTTTGGCAGATATTAACCGGGAAGAGGGCAGAATATATACCGACAAATCTTAGGAATAGAAAAACATCAGAAATTTACATGTCGTCAGGAGTTCAAAGAGTAATTTTTACGATTACAACAGCATGGTACGAGTCCCTCCTCAAAAAAAGTGGTATAGTTACTTATTATTAAAGCGTTGATTGTAAATAGGCTATTTATATCTTAAAAATATCTTTATCCTATGTTACAATATAGATGAATGGGAGAATAAAATATGAAGTATTTGAATAAATTATTTTCTAGTAATAGAGGAAGAAGTTCCCTTGTTCGGATTGATAAAGGAATGCTTCATTACATAGATCGTTCAGATGTATTTAATAGCGCTACATTACTTTCAATTGTTAAATATATAAATTCCGTTAGAGCTAAGCATAGTTCAAAAAGAATACCTATTTCATTTGAATTTAGTAATGTAAATTTAAAAATTCAAGATAAACTAGCATTCGTAGTATTTGAATGTATATGCTATTCTTTAAAGGAGGAGGGGCGGCAAGTCTATGTCTATTGGAATCCCGTTAATCAAATTCTTACACAAGGGGTAAACTATTCTCCATTGCTGTTACTTAATACCACAAACCAGAAAACAAATGATAGATTTAAGAAAAGTTTTAATAATGATATATATCAAAGACATTTTAGAAGATTAATTACTGAAAAAGATGTTGAATCAAATTACCTCGGAGTTTTACTTCAAGATATAAGTACTTTTTTGGGTGTTTTTAATCTTTCAGAAAAAAGGATAGATAAAATTTCAACTGTGATTGTGGAGTTGGTTGGAAATGCTGGTGAGCATGGTGAATCTGAATGTCTAATCGATATAGATATAACGGATGATCATACAAAAAAATTATATAATGTGGAGCAAGAAGGGCAATATTATGGGATTAATATAGCCATAGTAAGTTTTTCAAATCATCTACTTGGAGAGGCCGTAAGTCAAAAAGTTTTAACTAATAATTTTGATAATGGAAGATACTATGATTTAAAAATGGCTTATCAAAATCATTTAAAAAAAATCGAAGATTTAGATGATAATTTATATAATGAAGAATATTTTTGGGACATAGCATCTTTACAAGATAGGATTTCTGGAAGAAAAGGCACTTCCTCTGCTGGTGGAACAGGTTTAACAGTATTAATTAATAGCTTACAAAAAGAGGCAGATAATGATACTTGTTATGTTATAAGTGGAGAAAAAATCATTTCATTTAAAAAAGATTTTATTGAGCGAGATTCAAATGGATGGCTAGGTTTCAATAGACAAAATGATTTTTTTAATCATAAACCTGATATTTCCATCTTAGACAGCAGTAGCCTTTGGATACCTGGAACTGCATTCAACTTAAATTTTGTTATGAGAAAAGAGAAATAAATGATTACTATAGAGTTAAAATTTGATAAAACAGTGTCAGGACTTGCAGGGTACCCCTTTGCTAAGTCTGAGTATCAAAAACAAGTCAAAGAAAAGTATACCAATTATTCAGAAAAGCTAGTAATAGTATTTCCAGATAATATTGAAAAGGTGGCATCATCATTTGTACAAGGATTTTTCGAAGATCTTGTAAATGAGATCGGATACGAAGGAATCGAAAAAAATGTTACCATAAAAGCTAAAAACGATAAATTAGCTCAACTTATATTCGAAAGATTATTTTAATGAGAAAGTTGGGTTTATGCATATCGATTACATATTATTAGCAGAAGCGACTTCCAAGAGAGTATCTGATACAAATTCAAACTGGTTTGGACCCAGTTCGATTCTTTCAATCATAGCAATCATTATTTCTATTGGTACACTTTTTTTTCAAAATTATAAAAATGAGAAACATCATAGAACCAATTTAGAGGCAGGATATTTCAAAGATATTTATTTGGAATATTTACTAAAGGAAATTCCTAGATCTAGGCAAAAGGTTATATTTAATGGTAAAAAAATTACAGGTACCGATGATATAATAGAAGTGTTAAACTTAATTAGGCAAGATTCATTGTTTTTCAAATATAAATCGCCAGAATATTATAGGAAGATAGTTCATAAGATACAGGAACTAGAAGATAAATATATAGATCCCAAGGTTAGCGATAGTGATAGTTTTGCAGTGTTTCATGCTGAAGTAGAAAAATTACTATCAGATATTTATAGAATAATTTTTGATGAGTATCTAGGGAAAAGAAGATTTAGTAAATTTAAGAGAAAAAATAAAAGCACTAAATAAGTGCCTGGTCATGATTCTCAATTTTACGCACGGCGGTGCAATTTTTAACAACGTATTTAACTACGTTAGTAAATTATATTAAACTGTCTTATGTTAATAACTTTTATTTGTGTTGTTTATGTAGCAAGGTTAGATTCATTTAAATGTGTATAAGTATCGATATAAAGCCAACAAAATGATGTAATTTCTTATAAGCATTTTGAAATCGCTCCTATTTGGGAGCGATTTTTTCATCATTTTTTTGGTAAAATAGAGATAAGCGTTGTGATTAAGAATTGCTGATAAAAAAACTAGTTAAGGATTATTTCTAAGTGGAAAATGTTAAAAAAATTGCTGAATTATTGAATATCAAAAATTCACAAGTTGAAAAAGTATTAGAATTGACGGCTGAGGGGAACACGGTTCCTTTTATTGCTCGTTATCGTAAGGAAGCAACAGGTTCACTTGACGAAGTTGAAATCAAAAAAATTATTGATGAAGATAATTTACTGACCAAACTTTCAGAACGTAAAACAGCTGTTTTGTCAAAAATTGAGGAGCTTGGCAAGTTAACTGATTCGCTTAAAACACAAATTTTGGCTGCTGAAAAACTGACAGAAGTTGAAGATTTATATTTGCCTTACAAAGAAAAACGGCGCACAAAAGCAACGATTGCAAAGGAAAATGGTTTATTTCCTTTGGCACAATTAATTGTAAAAAACGCTGCTAATCTTGAAGAGGAAGCAGAAAAATTTGTAAATGAGAATTTTACGACTGCTCAAAAAGCATTAGAGGGGGCGGTTGATATCCTATCAGAAGCCATTTCTGAAGATGCGCGGTTGCGTTCATGGCTGACTGGTGAAATCAAAAACAATAGTTTACTGACAAGTAGTTTGAAAAAAGATGCCGTTGATGAAAAGCAAGTTTTTCAAATGTATTATGAATTCTCAGAAAAAGTTTCAGAATTACCAAATTATCGTGTATTGGCTTTAAACCGTGGTGAAAAATTGGGGATTCTGTCAGTAAAATTTGAAAATAACGAAGACAAAATTTTACGTTATTTTGCCGCCCGTTTTGCTGCTCAAAATAATCCAATGATGCAAGTGGCCATTAAAGATGCCGTCAAGAAAAAATTGATTCCGGCTATGGAACGTAGTATTCGGACCGAACTGACAGAAAAAGCTGAAGCTTCTGCCATTGAAGTTTTTGGCGAAAATTTGAAAAATCTTTTATTGGTTGCACCGCTTAAAGGCCGTGTAGTCATGGGATTTGACCCTGCTTACCGTACTGGAGCAAAGCTTGCTATTGTTGATGAAACAGGTAAATTATTGATGACAACTGTCATTTATCCTGTCAAACCAGCAAATGCAGGACAAATTGCTCAGGCGAAAAAAGATTTAGCAAAATTTATTCGTGAATATGGCGTAAATATGATTGCCATTGGGAATGGGACTGCCAGTCGCGAATCTGAAAGTTTTGTTTCTGAAGTCCTCAAAGAAAATAATTTTTCTGATGTTTATTATGTGATTGTCAGTGAATCTGGGGCCTCTATTTATTCAGCAAGTGAATTGGCTCGTGAAGAATTTCCAGAATTGACTGTTGAAAAACGGTCAGCAATTTCAATTGCACGTCGTTTGCAAGATCCCTTAGCTGAACTTGTAAAAATTGAACCAAAAGCCATCGGTGTGGGTCAATATCAACATGATGTTTCTGAGAAAAAATTGACAGAAAACCTAGATTTTGTTGTTGAAACAGTCGTTAATCAGGTCGGTGTAAATGTCAATACAGCTAGTCCTAGCCTGCTTTCACACGTTGCGGGCCTTAATAAAAGTTTGGCCCAAAATGTGGTCAAATATCGTGAAGAAAATGGGGCGCTTAAGACAAGAAACGAACTTAAAAAAGTCCCGCGTTTGGGAGCTAAGGCATTTGAACAAGCGGCAGGTTTCCTAAGAATTCCAGAAGGAAAAAATTTCCTTGATAATACAGGGGTTCACCCAGAATCTTATAAAGTGACTGAGCAACTTTTGACCGAAATTGCTGCTGGACCTGCTGTCAGTAATGAAGAATTACTGACCAAACTTTCGTCAGTAAATATTCCTGAAATGGCTGAAAAACTTGGTCTTGGTCAGGAAACATTGACCGATATTATCAATGATTTGCAAAAACCTGGTCGTGATTTGCGTGAAAGCTTTGATGCACCAATTCTTCGTCAAGATGTCTTGTCGGCTGGAGATTTACAAATTGGTCAGCAACTTGAAGGCGTGGTCCGTAATGTTGTTGATTTTGGTGCCTTTATTGATATAGGAATTAAAAATGACGGCTTGGCACACGTTTCTGATTTGAGCAAATCATTTGTCAAAAATCCAAGTGATGTGGTCGCTGTTGGACAAATTGTAACGGTTTGGGTCAAATCTCTTGATTTACAAAGAGGAAAAATTAATTTGACCCTAGTGAATCCTCGCGAAAAAGATTAATTCTGTCAGCAAATTTTTCTGATTTCAGTTCCGTTAGATGAAACTCTAATCCAAATTTACTGATAGAGAGAATTGATAAGAAGCGAAAAAAATACTGACAACCTTCTTAGATTGTTTTGCCAAGGAGAAGATGTGCTTACAAATCAAGAATTGACGAAAAAGGTAAGAGAAATTTCTTTAAACTATTTTAAGCGTCCATTTGAACATGAAGCAAAGTGGAATCAGCGTTTACGAACTACTGGTGGTCGCTTTTTTCCAAAAGATTTACATCTTGATTTCAACCCTAAAATGGCTGAACTGGAGAATTTTGAAGGAGTAGTTCTACATGAATTAACTCATTACCACCTCTATCGCACACAAAGGGGCTATAAGCATCAAGATGCTGACTTTAAAAGATTACTTGCTCAAGTTGGTGGCCTTCGTTATGCACCAGCAGTAGAGGAAAGAAAAGTAAAATATGATTATGTCTGTCAAAATTGCGGACAAAACTATCCCAGACAAAGAAAAATCGATACAAAAAAGTATCGTTGTGGAAAATGTCGTGGTCAGTTGAAAATAAAAACAAGCAGAATTTAGCAATTCTGTTTGTTTTTTATTAGTTATTAAGGTATTTATCCACATTTTCTTCACTTTTTCCCCAAATGCTGTGAATAAGTATCGTGAAATTGGGGATAAATCCCCCAAAAAGGGTTAATTGAGCCAAAGAAATCTTATCCACAACTTGTATTGAAAAGAATAGAGATGAGGATTGATTTTTTTGACAAAAAAGCGTAGAATAGTAAAAATACATTTTTGAAAGAAATATTCGAGCTTTTGGGCTCGAAATCTTTTATATCATGCTCTAAAAATTGGACGAAAAAGAAAAGGGAGATACTCGTGCTTAAATCAGAAATTATTGCTCAAATGCCAAAAGTTGAACTTCACTGCCATTTAGATGGCTCGCTAAGCTTGTCTTGTATCAAAGAACTCGCTAAAAATGCCGGTGTGAATATAACGATGACTGATGAGGAGATTTTGGAAAAGGCACAAGCCCTAGAAAATACCAAAAATTTACTGGAATATCTAAAACGTTTTGATTTTGTTCTGCCTCTTTTACAAAGCTATACAAATCTTGAATTGGCAGCCTATGATGTTGTTAAACAGGCAGCTGATGATCATATCAAATATATTGAGATTCGCTTTGCTCCAACTCAACATTTATTAGAAAATCTAAGTCTAGAAGAAGCGGTGGAAGCCGTTATAGCTGGTCTTTCTCGTGCCGAAAATGATTTTGATATAAGAGCTAATGCACTCATTTGTGGATTAAAACAAGAGCCAATTCAAAAGTTACAAAAACTTCTGCCTCTTTTTGATAAAATTCCTGATGAACACCTTGTCGGATTTGATATGGCAGGAGATGAATTGAATTATCCACAAGAAAAATTTATTGATTTGATTCATGATTTAAAAATTAATGCTGTAAATGTGACGCTTCATGCTGGAGAATGTCCAGCATGTGAGCAAAATATTTTAGATTCAATCGCCATGGGGGCAAGTCGGATTGGTCATGGGATTATGACCAAAAATCTATCCAAAGCCGAACAAGAAATGATGATTGAAAAACAAATTGTTTTAGAGATGGCGCCTACGAGTAATTTTCAAACAAAAGCTGTGACGGAGCTTGCACAATATCCTTTTAAGGAACTGTATGATAAAGGGCTTCATGTGACTTTGAACACGGATAATCGGACAGTTTCTGCCACAAGTCTAAATAAAGAATATGAAAAAATATCAGCTTGGTATCCAGATTTTTCTCTAGCTGATTTTGAAAAAATTAATCATTATGCGATTGATGGAGCTTTTATAAGCAAGGAAGAAAAAGAACAACTTCATCAAAGCTTTATCAAAGAATACAAAAAAATCTCTGAATAATTCAGAGATTTTTTTATTTTAAATCGCGATTTTCGATGACATCTGCGTGAAGTTCACGATGCTTAAATTTCCAACCAGATTCTGTTTTTTCAAAGCTATCATCATAACGGAGATAAGCAATCATCAGTGATTTTTCCCCATTTTCTTTTGTGATGACATGATGAGCAATAGTATAAACATAGGCACTTGCTTGCCTTGGCTTTTCACTGTCAAGAGCAATTTGGACTTGTCCAATGAAATGAAAAGTTTTTTCGTATTGTTTGAGGGCTTCAAAGGTTGCTAGCATTTTTTCTGACGTATTAATTTCTCAGCCTTGCCCTTATTCCATGGATAATAAACGCTCATTGAGCCGTCTTTTGTGAAAAGGTCGAACTGAGCTTTTGTTTGCCGAGTGTCTGCATAAGTCGCATAGTTATTGATTAATGTTTGAATTTCTTCTTTGTTGGTCATTTTGATTTTTCTCTAAGATATGAGCTATAGCTCAATTAATCTTTTTCTTTTTGTGCTAATTGCTCATGAAAAATGATTTTGTCTGCTAAAAATACTCTTGTTTTTTCAAGTTCCGCTATTTTATTGTCCAAATCTTGCGCCGTTTTCTTTAAGAGTTGAACGGAAACTTGATGATTCATGTAATTTTTAAAAATTTCGTGAATATCTTCCAAACTGACACCAGCTGTTCGATAATGTAAAACGAGCTCTAGGCGTGTTAGACTTTCCTCGTCAAAGATTCGATTGCCATTTTTATCACGAGGAATACTTAAGAAACCTTTACGCTCGTAAAAACGAATGCTGGAGGAGGAAACTTTAAATTTGCGAGAAACTTCTTGAATCGTTGGCATTTTTAGCTCTTTCATTTTAAGTGAGTTGAAGTTTTTATTATTTCATTACTTCATGTTTAGAGTATATCAGCTTAAACCAGGTTTAAGTCAAGAAAAAAGATTATTTTGAATAAAAAAATACTGACAGACTTCCATTCTAATAAGAATTTGGTTCTGTCAGTAATTTTTTATTTTTCATCAGGTGTCATAATCATTGGAACAACAAGTGGTGAGCGCTCAGTTTGTTTATAAAGGAATGGTGAGAGTGCTTCACGCATCGCACGTGCTACAGACGCTTCATTAGCATTTTCTTCATGCATGGCTTCACGTATAGCATTGAAAAGGACACGTTGGCCACTACGAATCAAATCACCAGACTCACGCATGTAAATGAATCCACGTGAGAGCATATCAGGTCCAGCAAGAACGGTTTTCTTTTCAAAGTCAACGGTTGCCACTGCAAGAACGATTCCGTCTTCTGAAAGTTCATGACGGTCATGGAGAACGGCATTTCCGACATCTCCAATTCCTGAACCGTCAACATAAGTATCGGCAGCCGGGAAATGGTCAGCATATCTGGCGCTGTCAGCAGTCAGTGCAAGGACATCTCCGTTTTCTTGAATGAAACAATTTTCTTTAGGGACACCAGTATCTTGAGCAAGTCCAGCATGAATTTTGAGCATACGATACTCACCGTGGACAGGCATAAAGTATTTTGGTTTGATAAGACGCAACATGAGTTTTTGTTCTTGTTGTCCACCGTGACCTGAAGTGTGAATGTTGTTCATCTTACCATAAATGACTTCAACTCCAGCTTCAGCGATTTTGTTAATCAATTGGTTAACACCATGAGTATTTCCGGGAATCGCATTTGATGAGAAGACAACGGTATCGCCCATTTGTAGGGTAATATGACGGTGCATGCCATTGGCAATTCTTGAAAGTGCAGCCATTGGTTCGCCTTGCGAACCTGTACACATAATCAAAAGTTCATGTGAAGCATATTGATTGACTTCATTTGGTTCGATAAATGTGCCCTTAGGCGCTTTGATATAACCAAGTTCTAAACCGTTAACAATGGCTTTTTCCATTGAACGACCAAAGACAACGATTTTACGCCCAGTCTTAACTGCTCCATCAACGGCTTGTTGCAAACGGAAAATATTTGAGGCAAAAGAAGCGAAAATAATCCGACCTTCAATACGTTCAAAAATTTTCATGATGCTTGCAC
Source organism: Lactococcus cremoris subsp. cremoris NBRC 100676 (assembly GCF_001591705.1). Taxonomy (GTDB): domain Bacteria; phylum Bacillota; class Bacilli; order Lactobacillales; family Streptococcaceae; genus Lactococcus; species Lactococcus cremoris. The sequence continues at coordinate 9,664 of NZ_BCVK01000038.1, forward strand.
CAACGACTTTTTCAGAATGTGAAAAAGTTGGAATTTCAGCATTGGTTGAATCAGAAAGAAGGAGTAAGACACCTTCGCTACCAAGTTCAGCCATCCGATGTAGATCAGCAGGTTCACCCACTGGTGTGAAGTCAAACTTGAAGTCACCGGTCGCTACAATTTTACCTTGAGGGGTATTTACAACAATTCCTAAAGGTTCTGGAATTGAGTGAGTGGTACGGAAGAAATCAAGACTCAAGTGATTAAATTTAATGACTGAATCGGCGTGGATTTCGTAGAGTTTAGCATCACGTAAAAGCCCGTGTTCTTCGAGCTTTCCACGGATGAGTGCAAGTGACAATGGCCCAGCATAAATAGGGATATTGGCTTGTTTCAAAAGGAAAGGAATTCCTCCGATATGGTCTTCGTGTCCGTGAGTAATGAAGAGCCCTTTAATCCGGTCGATATTTTCAACAATATAAGTGTAATCAGGGATGACGTAGTCAACACCTAATAAATCGTCTTCTGGGAATTTAATTCCGGCGTCGATGATGATGATTTCATCTTTATATTCAACGCCATAAGTGTTTTTACCGATTTCGCCCAGTCCGCCAATGGCGTAAACTGCGACTTCATCAGCTTTTATTTTAAGTTGTTTTGGCATGTTTCTCCTATTCTTTGGATTTTATTAGTTATTTTTACTGACAATGGGTCAGTTAAGTATCAAGAGTTAAAAATTTGTTGACAGGACTGAATACAGACTGCCTTTTTAAATTTAAAGGTACAAGAAAATCACTTTAGATTGCTGTCATTTTTGACAATAATCTAAAGTGTTCTCCTTTGTACTCCTGTTAGTCTTAGAAGCTTGTGATTTCAAATACGCCAGTTTCTTTTTCATATTCAACAGATTCATCTGAAAGTGAGTCAATAAACTCAACATGGTAAGCAGTATTTTTAGCAAGAAGTTCGCGGGCAAGGACAACCCCTTCTTCTTTAGTTGCGACATCAAGGTCGAGATAAAGGGCATCAGTTGTCTCACGGCGAGGTGAGCGTGTGTTATCTTTTTGGTAGAAAACTTTAAAAATCATTCTATAATTTACGACGAGCAAAAGCTCGTTCCTTTCTTAATAGTTCGTGTTTGCTGTTCTTTGCAATTATTATCATTTTAGCATATTTGCAAGGAAATGGAAAGTTGCGCTCATTAATTTCACAAATGAAACGCTTCCTAAAAAATAATGGTGGAACTTGCAAGGCAAGCGTGGTAAAATATAAGGAAGTAGATACTGATAATCGAGATAAAGTAAAAAATTATTTAAAAAGGATGATTTGACAGGAAATTAATCAACAAGATTCGCTTTGAAACTGCCAGTCAGTCCTATCAGTGACTTATAAATCAACAACTTTCAGAAATATTATAGGTAAAAAATGAATATATTAGCATTTGATAGCTCATCAAAGGCTTTGTCAGTCGCATTGCTTACTGACGGATTATTGCTTGGTGAAGTGACACTAAATTTGAAAAAAAATCATAGTACGACATTGATGACGACGATTGATTTTTTGATGGCTCAGGTTGGCATGGAAGCAAAAGACCTTGATCGAATTGCAGTAGCTCAAGGTCCAGGCTCTTACACGGGATTGAGGCTTGCTGCAACTGTAGGAAAAACGCTGGCCTTTAGTTTGAATAAAGAACTTGTTGGCCTATCAAGTTTACTTGCGATTGCCAATCGTGTTCAAGATGATGAAGCCTATGTTTTGCCAATTATTGATGCTAGACGCGGAAATGCTTATGCCGCCCTTTATAAAAATGGTCAGCAAATTATTGCCGACCAACATTGTAATTTTAGCGAATTTTTGGCTGATTTATCAGAAAAATTTTCAGATTTTAGCAAAGTAATTTTTACTGGAGAATCTGAAAATTTTGTTGATGCAATTCAAAATGCTGGATTTTCAAAAGAACAAATCATCGCTGACAGCTTGGAAAAACTTCCGTCAGCTTATGAAATTGCAAAAATTGCCGAAAATTTAGTTCCTGAAAATGTGCACGCTTTTGTGCCAAAATACCTCAAAAAAGTTGAGGCTGAAGAGAAATGGTTGGAAAGTCATGAAAAAGCTGAAAACACTCCTGACGACTACGTTCAAAGGGTTTAGTGGAAAAAAATTTAATCCTCGTCGTTATTTAGAAATGGCCGATATTGACCTTGAACACGATCGAGAAGGTGTTCATTATCGGTTGGCAGATAGGGTGGATATTGTGGCTCTACTTGCGATTGAGCGAGATGTTTATAATGGAGATATTCCATGGACTTTCTCGCATTTTGAACATGAAATTGTCAAAAATGATGAAGCTTTTTTCATTGTGGCTGAAATTTCTGGTAGTGTTGTTGGTTTTATTGGCACACGAATTAATCATCATGGTCAAGACGCACATGTCACTAATTTGGCTGTCTTTAAAGCTTTCCAAGGGCAACAGATTGCCTCAACATTGATTGAGCAGTTAATTTCTCTAATGGCAGCACTTGGAAAAAATGTGATGACCTTAGAAGTTCGCCGTGATAATACAAAGGCTCAAGGGCTCTATCGCCGCCAAGGCTTTGTTACTGACAAGCTTCTTCCTCAATATTATGAGGATGGTGCCGATGCAATTTGGATGGTCAAAGAATTAAAAAAATGAATTTAAAACGTCTGTCTTACTCTGAAAATAAGTCGAAAGACAAAAATACTTTTCCACCTGTGGAAAAGTTATCAGTCAATATTTATGAACTTTTATCAGTGGCTTATGGACAGTCGCCTTGGTCACAAGTTTATATATCGAGTGATTTAGTAAACGAAAATTCGGAATACTTTTTACTAGAAGAAGATGAGCAATTAATTGGTCTGCTAGCCATTTCAACAATGATGGATGAATTAGAAGTGACCAATATCGCCATTCATCCTGATTTTCAAGGACAAGGTTTAGCAAAACTTTTACTGACAGAATTATCAGGATTTACAGGAACTTTATTTCTTGAAGTTCGTCAGTCAAATTTTGCTGCTCAAAAATGTTATGAAAAATTCGGTTTTGAAATTTATCATACTAGAAAAAATTACTATGACAAACCTCTTGAAGATGCTTTGTTAATGAGAAAAGAGCAATTTTAAAAATGAAAGATAATTATATATTAGCCTTTGAAACTTCATGTGATGAAACTTCAGTGGCGATTTTAAAAAATGGAAGTGAATTATTATGTAATATCATTGCCAGTCAAATCAATAGTCATAAACGTTTTGGTGGGGTTGTGCCCGAAATTGCCAGCCGTCATCATGTCGAACAAATTACCGTTTGTATTGAAGCAGCGCTTGAAGAAGCGGAAATTTCAGCTGACCAACTGACAGCCGTTGCGGTGACAGAAGGTCCAGGACTAAACGGTGCTTTATTAGTTGGAATCATGGCCGCAAAAACTTTTGCTTGGGCCAACCATCTGCCTTTGATTCCTGTCAATCATATGGCAGGGCATTTGATGGCGGCGAGTTTAGTCGATACCATCGAATATCCGGCCATGGCTCTTTTGGTTTCAGGTGGACACTCTGAATTGGTTTACGTTGAAAAAGAAGGAAGCTATAAAAAAGTTGGCGAAACACGGGATGATGCGGCCGGTGAAGCTTATGATAAAGTTGGTCGGGTGATGGGATTAACTTATCCTAGTGGAAAAGTCATTGATGAACTGGCCCATAAAGGTCAGGACACTTACAATTTCCCACGAGCTATGATGAACACACATGAAGTAGAATTTAGCTTTTCCGGATTGAAATCAGCCTTTATCAATCTTGTACATAATGAAAATCAAAAAGGTAATGATGTGATTGCCAATGACTTAGAAAATCTGGCAGCTTCTTTTCAAGCAGCGGTTGTTGATGTACTGATGGCTAAAACTAAATTGGCTATGGAAAAATACCCTGTCAAAACTTTAATTATTGGCGGTGGAGTATCAGCAAACCAAGGCCTACGTGAGCGTCTGTCAGCAGAAATTACTGACGAAAAATTAATCATTCCCCCTTTGCGATTTTGTGGGGATAATGCCGGTATGATTGCAGCAGCAGCCTACATTGAATGGAAAAAAGGTCTTGAAAATGTTCAAGCAGGATTAGACTTAAATGCTAAACCTAGCCTTGTTTTTGAAGATATGTAATAAGGAGAATTTTAATGATGAAATTAATCGGAAAACTTCAGAATGGTATGACCTTTACTGAAGAATTTGATGGGGTCAACGATTTTTTAGCCCTTCAACAAAGTGACTACAATGCAATCGCAGACGAAATCGAAGTTGTTGAAGTAAAAATTGCTGATGAAGTCCTTGATTTTCAAGGAAATATGGGTCAGCTCTATTATGAATTAATGAAGTAAATAAAAAGTTACTGACAAATTTGTCAGTAACTTTTTTTAGTTAGAGTTGGTTTATCATTAATATTTTAGTCTGTGGAAAACTTTCTTTAAGCTCTTTCAGATGAACTTTGAGCTCTGGATAACAAAGGATATAATCAATTATTTCACCTTTCTTCGTCAGTAATTCGCTCAAATATGTTTTTTGAAGTTGAGCTTCATAGCCAACGAGCTCTTTGCCTTTTTTAGCCATGGTTTTTCCATTTCTTTGTAAGCAAACATTTTTCCGATTGATAAGCCAGCCTGTGTTTCTAGTGATAAGTCGTTGCCCAAAAGCAGATAAGCAGTAGTCATGTAACTGCCACCTTTTTGAATATTATAACTCTATAAAAATAAATTGAATTAAAAAAACCTTCCAATTATCGGAAGAATTTCTTAAATCTTAAGTCAATCAAAATTACTGTACTACAGATAGTTCGTGAATGCTGCGTCCCTCTTTGTCGACTAATTGTAGCCAGCTATTCGTTCCAGCAAAATAGAGAAAATGTCCGACTTCATTGACTGATTTCAAGACAATATCAGCAGTGGTTATGAAAGTTTTAGGGTCCCAGTTTTCTTTTTGCTCTTCTCTAAGCGTTTGCGTGAAACGATAAGCTAAACCAGGTGTACCATCTGATTTCATTCCTCCGCTTTCAGCGATTTTTGCCCCCGCTTTAATGACCAATTCGTTAGATTTTCGCCAAATAATCGTGGCTTGACTGTCTGGTCGTTTAACAAAAAATTCAATTTCTGAAAGTCCTTTTTTCCAACGATGTTGCGCTTTGGGAGAGAAGGCTTTTTTCTTTTCTAATTTAATTCCAAAAGCGCCGAGTGCACTTAAAAATTCATCTGCATAAGTTGCACAAGCTTTTTCGATATTATTAGGAATTTTAAGTGGTTCTGCCTTATCACGCAAATTAATTCCAGCTTCCTCAGCCAAATTGACCAAATACTGAGTCAGATAATTTGCATCTAATTCATAAGCTTTTACATTTAGAATCACAACCTTATCAAATTCTAATTTAGGAATTAATTCTAAGTCATTAGCTATCATTTTAATCTGTCCTTTTTTTAATAAAAAGAAAAGTTCATCATTATTTAAATCAAAACGCGCATTGTTTTGTTCCAAGAGAAGTAAACGGGCCTCTGAAGGAAGATGAATTTCTAAACCGAAATCAGACAGAGTGACCGTAAAAGTTAAATTTTTCATAACTTTATTATAGCATACCTCTTTCAAGGTAAGGGTGAATACATTTCGCAAATGGCTCTACACCAACGATAAGGAGCTTTAAGGAAGAACTATAAGAGCTAGAGCTTTCAATGTCAAAGTCTCCAATTGACTCCATAAACTTCTCCCCTCTCAAAAGAGCCCGTCCAGCTTATCGGAAAGTGATTTTTGCCTATTAGGATACAAGTGTCCGTAGGTGTTGTAGGTTGTCTTAATGGATTTATGTCCGAGACGCTCCTTAATCACATAAGGAGACTCCTCGTTCTCTATCAAGAGTGCCACATGAGAATGTCTGAAGTCATGAATACGTATCTTCCTCAACTTGGTGGTGCGAGCCATGACCTTATCAAAGGCACGTTTAACTCTGAATTCATTGAGAGGCTCAGGGATAAACTGAAAGAGCTGTAAAGTATTGGGGTCTTCACAATAAGGCGTCAAGAGTTCTCTCTATTTATATCTCCATGCTTGAAGTTCTTGGGTCAAGCTCTTGTGAATGGTGATCGAGCGATAGCCAGATTTCGTCTTGGGTGGGTGGAAGGACATCTGCCCATCAGGTAAGCGGACAAGGGTCTTATTCACATTAATCGTTTGTCTTGAGAAGTCCACATCTTCCCATGTCAAAGCCAAGAGTTCTCCTTTACGCATCCCTGTTGAGAAGGCTACTTTGAAGAAGAGCTGATAAGGATACTCCTCTACCTCAAAGAGTGACATAAAGGTGTTGAATTCGTCAAGCGTCCAGTAATGTATCGGTTGAGGAGATTCAGGAAGTTTGCGTAGGGCTAAACAAGGATTGTCTGGACGAAAGCCTTGTTTGACAGCGGTATTGAAGAGCTTACTCAGTTGTGCCATGAGGCGGTTGATTGTGCTTGCCTCTAAGTTCTTCTTGATGAGGGTTTGTCTGAAGATTTCCATATCTTTTGGTGTGAGTTTGTCTATCTTGGCATTCTCGAAGTACCCCTCGAAGTGTTTACGGTAGTAGACCTCTTGGGTATGGAGGTAGGTATCTCTTCTGTGGTTATTTTTGTCCTCCTCTTGGGTGAGTGTGTAGAGTAAATCAATGGTTATCCCTTTGATTTTAGAACTGTCTCCGAACTTTTGGATTCTGAGTTGAGGTTCTAGCGTAATCGCTTCACGTCTGGTCTTAATACCGCGTTTGATGTGGCGTCTACATTTGCCTGTGACAGGGTTGACCCCGCCTGAGATGTCAATGAGCCAAAGTCCTGTTTGTTTGTCTTTTCTTACCGTCATGTTCGTGGTCTCCTTATTGTGTTTTTGCATTGTGACAAGAGAGAGAACGTGCCTCTAATTCTTGTCTGAGTATTTGTCTTGCTTGAGGGAGTGCTGGGGGTCTAAAGCCGAGGATGTTCTCAAGGGAAGAGGAGGGAACAGAGCCGAGGTTTGGTATAGCGTAGTAATCAAAGCCTTCATCGACTAAGTCTTGCTTGGCTTGGGCAAGAAGGGCAGAAACTTGTCCTGTACCATAGCCTAGAGCGAGGAGGTCATACTTTGTGAGGATAGGATTAGCTACGGTTTGCCTGTTGTCTTCACTGTCAGAGTGAGGAAGTTCTGGGGTAGGGAGGTCACAACCGAGGAGTTGCTCCATAATGTAGCGAGGGACTCGCCCTAATCGGGAGTTGGTGTAATAGTCATAGCCTCGCTCGACCATAAGGCGTTTGCCTTCGGTAATCAGGGTTTTGGCTGTCCCAAAGCCGTAGCCTGTGGCGATAAGGTCGTCTTTGGTGAGGGTAGGATTTTTCATGTTCTAATCTCCTTTATGTTTAATATAGTAATTATTTTTAATCAGCCTTGAGATTTCCAATCAAAGGTTATTGGTTCGTCCCATAAGGACTCGCTTGAGTAGCGTCAAAAGTACCCCAAGTAGGGAAGAACGAAAAGAGAGAGCCTCGGGAATGAGGGAGTGACCTCTCACTTGTGTATCTGACTAGGGAGGTGTAACATCAAGACAATCAGAGTACAAAAGAACGCCCTACATGATAATGTAGAACGTTTGATTGGGTATCTTAGCCGAAGTTAATGGTGTCAAGCATGGCTTCCTTGGTTACGGTGTCTAAACCGAGGTAGGCAAGTGTTGCTTTCTGGTCGGAGTGGTTCAAGAGGTTCATGACAAAGCCGATATTGTAGTTAGTCTGTTCGTAAACACGGTAAGCACCCGTCTTTCGCATGGTGTGTGTCCCTAAGTAGTTAATACCTATCAAATCGCCTGTCTTGGTCATGATTTTGTAGTACTGCTTTCTGGTGATGTGTTGGTTGGGAGTAGTGGTAGAAGGAAAGAGCCAAGGGCTGTCTATCTCTTGCTCTACTAACCAATCATGATAAAGCATCAGGTCGGACTCAAGAGGCTTGAGGTAATGGGTGTTTGGCTTTCCTGTTTTCTGGTCTGTGATGTAGGCTCTGTCTTTGAGTACCCCCTCGGGTGTGAAGAGGTCTGCGTATTCAAGAGAGAGGACATCACTTACTCTCAGAAGAGTGGCTTTACCGAGTTGGAAAATGGTGTAGTTGCGTCTGCCTGCCTTAAAGTTGTTTAAGAGAGTGTCTTGGACTTGTCTGAGGACATTTGAGTCCTTAATGGGTTGTACATTGTGGTTCTGTCTTTTTGCCATATTATGGTCTCCTTTGGTTGGTGAGTTTGAGGACAAACAGAAAAATTGCCCCTACTCTATTCAACTAAAGAAGCTCAGCCTTGTTCCTCTAGGGTTTTCGAGGAGTCTTTTTGTAAGAAAGACTCCTGTTTGCTTTTGTTTTGACCTTCTCTAACTTTATAAGGAGGTAGATTATCATTTGGCAAGGACTGATGAATTCATCAACCTCGACCTATCCTATCGTGGGGTAACCTACAAACAGAATACACAAAAACCCCAATGAACAAAGCTATAACAGTATTCATTGGGGCTTCTTTCAGTTAAATCCTTTGCACTATGCACTAAAGTGAGGTAAGATAATTCACATCACAAAGGACTCAAAAATGCGTTTCTAGGACATTTTAGCTTTAGAAGAGGGTTGAGCTAGGGAAGGAGGGAAAGGACGTAAATCGTGGCTTTTTCGCCCGTTTTCGTGTTCCTCCTATCCTTGCCAATGACCACACCATGCGGGTTCTCACGGGTAGGAGTCTTTCTTACAAAAAGACTCCTGTTTGTGTGAGGAAGGGTGGTGTTTTTGTTGTTTAGGTCATCAATACAGAGAGAAGACCTAATGTTTGTGATAAGAGTGTTACTTAATCACGTTTAGGCTTGCGTTTAACGATAAATGCAAGCACAGAAGCCATCAGTACCCCTAGACCTGAGAGCATCATGAGGAGCGTTGATGATTCTCCTGTTTCTGGAAGACCAGTTTTGTTCCTAGTATTGTCTACTTTGAGTGTATTTTTAGACTGGTCTGAAGTCAAAGGAGTACCTTTTGAATCAATAAGCACTCCGTCTTTGTTCAAGAGGTTGCCATTATCATCGTAGTATGAACCTTCAGGAGCTGTTTTAGGAACAGTTTTGCCTGATCCAGTTTTAGAACTACTGTTGTTTGAGCCATTACCTGGGATTGGTTTAGCTGGATTTACTGGTTTGTCAGGGGTTGGGGTGGGAGCAGGGGTAGAACCGTCGCCTACATATACAAAGTAGTAGGTTTGACCTTGTTCAGTAAACTTACCTTTGTAAGTTTCGTCTGACTTAGTTGTATCGAGTTTATACCCCTTGATTGATGGAGCTTTCTCTTCAAAGGCTTTACCCACATCACCTTTAACAGTTTTAGGTTCTTTAAGTTGTTTAGAGTCCTTATCAACGTATTTAAAGGTTACTGAACCTTGTTTAACTGGGTCTGGAGTAGGGTTAGGTGTGTTTTTAGAATACAGAACTGGGAATTCGTTAGGTGCACCAGTTGTATCGATTTCCATAAGTGTACCAAGTCCACTTACATATGTGTAACCGTCAACAGCTAACTCATCTTTGTGTTTTGTGGCATCCCAATGTCCACCGTTAGCCTCAATTTCTTTCTTGCTTGCATCAAGTACTACTGTCTTAAGAAGTTTTAAGTTTCCTTGAGCGTCTTCAGTGTCCTTGTCATACAAGTTAAATGTGATTTTAACTACGTCTTCGTCAGGTGTTGGTGTAACTGGGTTGGCTTTAACATTGTTTACGGCTGTTGTAACGTTGTCAATTTGAGCTTGGAACTTGCTGTCCAAGTCTGTTGATTCTGCTTTCAAAGCACGTGCTTTAGCATTAGGAGCTGGATTGGCTTTCAAGAATGCTTCAGCGTCTGAGATGGCTTTGTCCAAAGCATCAACGTACGTAGCTTGATATTTATCTTTGTCAGAGTAAGGTTTGGCGTCTTTGATTGTTTGTTCAAGTAATGGACGAAGTTTTGAGTCCTCTGGTTGTGGGTCTGGAGTAGGTGTTACATCTTTGTTGTATACAAAGTAGTATGTTTGACCTTGCTCAGTGAACTTGCCAGAGTAAGTTTCGTCTGACTTAGATTTGTCAAGTGAGTACCCCTTGATGGTAGGAGCTGTTTCAGAGAAAGCTTTGTCTACATCACCTTTGATAGTCTTAGAGGCTTGAAGCGCTTTAGAGTCCTTGTCAACGTATTTGAATGTCACAGAACCTTGTTTAACTGGGTCTGGTGTTTCGTCTTTGTCGTACTTGAATGTAACTGTTGTGTTACCTTCCTTGTACTCATCACGGAAGAGGTTAGGTGAATTGTCGTTCAATTTCCAACCTTTGATGTCAGGAGCTACTACTTCGTAAAGGTCGCCGACTTTACCCTCTTGTGTTGTTGGGTCTTTGATTTCATTTCCACGTGTGTCTGTGTAACGAATTGTCAATGTACCCTCTTTAACATCAGGTTTATCACTGTCTTTGTCGTATTTAACTGTTACAGAGTTTGTTTTACCTGGTTCTGGGAAGTCGTAGGTTTGAGTACCTAAGCCTGGAGTTTGGTAGTAAGACTTCTGCATTGTGTAACCGTCAATCTTGAACTCTTTAGAGCTTGGGTCGATTGATGTCCATTGTCCTTCTTGTCCAGAACGCTTAACTGATTTACCAATCTCTTTGTTGGTTTTAGCGTCTACGAGCTTGAATTCAACGAAAGAGGCTTGGTCTTTAGTGTAACGGTAGATTACATCTTTTTGACCTTTTTGAACTGTGAAGTTGACATCTTTAGCACTGTTAAGCTTGTAGTGGGGGATATCAAGGGCTACTGATGAGTATTGACTACCTACTGGAAGTGTATCTGTGCTTGATGGAGCGATGTCTTTGCCAGTTGCATCATCAACGTAGCGTGTTTTAAATATTACGTTCTCTGCTGGGTCTTTCTTAGTCATGTCAGTAAGTGGTACTGTCACGTTGATTTGTCCGTTTACTGGGGATACAACGTCACCTTGAGAACCATCACCTGAACGGTCGGTGTAGACATAGATAGCTGTGTAGTATGTTTTACCGTCATAGCCAAATGATGAATTTGGGTTAATCCATTTAGAATCACCTTTAGCAATTGCCCAAGTGTTCTCTGAGAAACCGTGACCGTAGGTGTTTGAAGACGTACCTGCTTCAGCGTCTTTGATACCTTGTGCATCTGTTCCAAGAACTTCACCTGTATCCTTGTTTGTGTAAGTGATATTGAAGTCAGCGAAACGTGTATTGTAGTTAATGTCTCCATTTTCACGTTTTTGGTGGTAGTAACCATCTGTTCCGAGTACGAAACCGTCATCGTCAGGTACGTACCCCTCAGGGGTGAAGAAAGCTGTGTATTCTTGTACCCAATTAGCGTTGAATGGGTACCATTGGTTTGGTTCTTCAGTGTAAGTATATCCAGCTACTTTGAAAGCGTCTTTACCTGCAACTGTACGGATGTCTTGGTCAGTAGTTCCTTCTACTGTCATGTCTGCTTTGATTGACTCACCTGAAACGCTGTTTACGAAGTGGATAATCGCTTTGTGCTTTTCAGTAGCTTGTTTCGTTGCTGGTGAAGCTTGTGTAAGCGTTGGTGCTGGTGTGTTAGGGTTCTTCGCTATCAAGGGGTGGTGCAAAGTCGGCTGAAACCGTCTTTACCACTATCAGGGTTGGCTACAACTGGAGCAGGTGTGTCTTGGACTGTTTTAACTGCTTCAGAGGCTGTTGTAGGTGTTTCAACTTTAGTAGCTTCAGAAGATTTTGTAGAAGACTGGACTGTTTGAGGTGCTTGGTTTTGCACTGCGTTATCCGCCAATATAGCTACAGCTGGTAAAGCGACACTTGACAAGACAAGTCCGCACATCAAGGTACTAGAGATACGTCTCTGCTTCTTTGCTTTCTTTTGTTGCTTCTGAACACGTGTGTTCTTTGTATTTTTCATTGTCTATCTTTCCAATAAGTTAATCTCCTTCATCACATCAAATATTATCCTATATTGTGAGGAAGAAAGCAAACTTTTTTAGGGTACAGTTAAGGTCAAAAGGAATAAAGGAAGAGCACTCCTGTCAGAGTGCTCTCTTTGCTTTATTTATCTGTATAACTTACTACGACCCCCAATACAAAAGTGATCAAGGGTCAGAAGCGGTGAGAGGCTTGTGTCATCAGGGGTTAGAGGTGATGAAGTCTATCAAATCGGTTGTAGTCTGAGTTTAGGGGAACATCTTCTGTAAGAAACCTTGCTTTTGGGATTGAGAAGATGTCTCTCTGCCTTACTACGTCCCCCAATTACCTTTTTGTTCAAGGGTAAGAGTGGTAGGAATATGGTCAAGCTGTGAGATTGAGATGTTAACGAAGTGGAAAGTCAGGTGAGTGCTGGGTTTAGTCTGATTGAGTCTCATTCATAGGCGAAGGGTTATTCTGAATCCCAAAAGCCCCTACCCATGTATGTAAGTCATTAGGTAGGGACTAAAGGTATGATTGTTATCTGTCTAAGCACCTATTGACCTGTCTGGTTCAAGTAGGTAGAGTTTGTCCTTAACGGACTCTAAGAGCTATTGGGGTACCCCGTAACTCTTAGACTCTTTTAATTACAAGCGGTTGTAGGTGGTTAGGTAATGGGAGCTTGCATCAAGTGGCTAAGAGGAGATGAGGGTTAGTAAATAGGCTCACTATCGAGCCTATCATAGTACTCTTCGAGTGCTATCGGGTCTCTAAAACTCGTTAAAGCCTTTGGAAGTTGTTGTTGAACAAGAGACCTAGATTCTGGGGTAACATCTTTGTAGCTCGCTGTTCTACGCTGAACACTCGTTAAACAGTCTTTAATTTCCTGATAGTAATCAACCATTAGGTATGCCAATTGGGGTTTTTCCTCGTCTAAAAAGGCATAGACGTCTTCCATATCGGTTATAGCATTGTTCCTTATGAATTTTAGAACTAAGGCGAGGTCTTGGTAATGCTTGTTTTGACGGTAGTTGGAACTGTATCTACTACTGTTAATATAGTCTCTGATTTGGAATTGGAATCTGTTGATGACATACCCCCACTGTGGGCATTCTGCGTCTGCGTAGTCCATAAATGGTTTTAACTCAAGGATATTGTTGTCTCGGATATATTGCCTTATCTCCCTCATCATAGCAGTTTGTTGGGTCTTGCTTGGCTTTAGGACTTCTTTAACATCAAACCCGCAAAAAGCTTTAATGTCTTCCTTCTTATATTGATACTTTTCAGGGTTATCAAGATGAAGCCAATACCTTACTTTACCTACAACAGACTCACATGGTTTAGGGTTTGGAGCATGAAGTTTACCTGTTAGACTTAACATTTGTCTGTAAGACTTTAAGCTATTGAATTTGATGAGACAATGATAATGTGGCTTTTTAGCGCCACCATATGGATTCTCATCTTTATCGTGTAAGGGACTATGTCCCCACTCTGCACCGATATCTGTGATTATATCTTCCCAGTTTTGGGGTGCTGAATCGGGATAAACAATAAATATCCATATTCTGTGTCGGTTTTGTTTGTTATTTTGCATAATTATTTGCCTTTCTTAATCGTTAAAATGCACATTTGTGCGAGTTAAATAGCGATAATGACCTGTCTTTCCCTTATATTGCTCGATTTGTTACTCTAAGAGTCTCCCGAAAGCTTGTGATAGCTGGCTCTCGATGTTAAAAGAACATTGTTCACGATTGTATTGGGTCATAGTATAACACGAGGAGGTCAAAGATGGTCTAAGAAGAAGGATGCGCATCACCTCTAATATATAAGTATAACAGGTTAGTGGAGTCAGCGGAAGTCCCTCAAATGGCGTTATGAGTGGGTTTAAACGGGTTCTGCGTTTTTGATAGGTTCTCTCAATTTCCGTTGAACTTCACTCAAAAAGGGTCTGCTTTTATCGATTGGCGGAGTGGGTTGAGGTGTATCGTATCTGCACTTTTTAAAATTTTTTTACCTCTACTCATTTGGCATTTAGGTCTAGCTATTGATCTAGGGTATAAGAAAATCAGTCTAGGTAATTTAAGCCAAGAAGGAAAATGACAGATAATCAGGGTGGGGTGTTTTAGGTTGACTTTTTGTATGTTTGTGTCTGCTCATTTGGTATCTAGGTGGGCTGTCTGAGGGTGTTGAATTACGGTTTGAGGGTTGAAGTGCTACGGAAATACTAAATCAGAGAAGTGAATGTGTGTTTGTGCTTTACAGTCCATCATCAAGATAAAATATAGGGGAAGAGCTTTTTTAGTGTATCTTGTCTCTCTGTTTTGGAGTTTGCTTGAAATAATCGAGTGTGCACTTTTGTAGTTCTGATGTTATTCAGCTTAGCTGGGGTACTGTAAGCTTGAGACCAGTAGTTCAAAGCTTGATACGGTGAGGGAATCAGCTTAGCTAAGTGTAAGTTTCAGCTTGTCTAGGCTTAGAGGAATATCCGAGAAGGGTCAGACAGTTTACAATCAAGGCTTATCTTAGTCTCTAGGTGTTGTTTAGGGTCTAATGTCCTCAATAAAGGTCAAAGATGGAAAAAGAGCATGAGGGTTCTGTCAGTCTCTTTACATGAAGGTATAACAGTTCATCGGAGTAGTCTCTTTATCGGTCAAGGGTTGTTTGGTTTTGTGTCTAGGTTCTCGTCTGATTTTCATTCCTTGAGAGGTGAAGGATGAATTGAGTTGGTGCTGTCGGTATAGTGGAAGTCACATGCACACACATTTAATTTTCCAAAAGCATGGCGGGGAGAGCGATTTGGAAGAAAATATTGTGTGGGGTATCTGGATTTTCATTGTGATACAGGATGAAAACTGAGGAAGGAAGTTCATCACTCTATGTGATGAAGAAGAAAATAGGGCGAGAACTTCCCTCACCTGTTCGGAGTCAACGTACCCCGAAGTGGGAGGAGGTCTTGAGTTCTTGTTGGGTTCTGAAATACAGGGTTCTTGGTGTGAGCGAGTGGACTTGGGTATTAAGTCTCTTGTTTGGGTTGGTTCATGATGTCAAGTCAAAGGAACAAGTCAGTTTCTTAGTAGCCTTCCCCATCAAGAGCATAAGAAAAGCCATCAGTGCTCTGATGACTATATGTCTCCAAAAAATTTCCTAAAACGGTGAGCTGTAATGGGAAGATCTTTGTCCTTCTTCGTGAAGCTTGGTTGGTCTTGGGAGTGCTTAGTTGGATGCTATAATAATGGTGAAAATAACTTTATTATAGCAGAAAATTTGTCAGCGTTATCAATGAAATAACTTTGAACTAAATGTTTGGTATATACAAATATTCCCCAAGGAAAAAGATGTATTTTATAAAAAAAGATGTATTATATAATATTTTTACTTGAAATAGCCTTATAAAGTTCGATATTTACGAACGATGATAACTATTAACAGAATATTTACAAAAGGGTCATTGTAAAGGCTTAAAAAAAGGGTTAGAATTATTTTGTGAAGAGCACAATTCATAAACCGATTGAGAAAAACCTTAAGGAGATTCATTTTTAAAATGAAAAATACATCAAAGAAAGTCATTGGACTTACAGCAGGCGCGGTAATTGCCCTATCACTACTTGCGGCTTGTGGAAATAGCAGTTCTGCTTCAAAATCAGATAGTAAAACCATTTCGGATTTGAAGATTTCATTTATTCCCTCAAAAAATCCAGATGATATCACCACAGCGACTAAACCAATCGCCAATATTTTGAAGTCTGAGTTGAAAAAACAAGGCTATACCGTTAAAAAAATTGATACAAGCGTTGGAACAAACTATCAAGCGGTTAGTGAAGGACTTGATGCAGGTTCAGTTGATGTCGGATATGGAATGTCAGCCACAACCTATGCGATGTATCAAGATGGTTCAACTCCACTTTTGATGGCAACACGTAAAGGACTTTCAAATGATGCCTCAACCTCAGCAAAATATTGGAATGAACACAAACCAACAACAAAGACTGATAAAGAAACCCGAATT
>NZ_BCVK01000039.1 GCF_001591705.1 Lactococcus cremoris subsp. cremoris NBRC 100676
AATTCGGGTCTTTAAATATAAATATGCACTAATCTTTAAACCAATCAGTACTTATTATCTTAGCAAAAATATTGATAGTAAAAATATCATTTGGAATATATGCCAAAACTTCATTAAGTGTTGAACTCGCCAGAAACCTTTGTTTTTACTAGATTATAATTCTTTTTCTAATTCCAAGTTTCTCACATTATCTCCAGTTTTACTTTCAAAATCTCAATCCTAAACTTTTTTTAAAAATTTTATTTTATTTATCTTTTGTCATATATTCCAAAAATATCCGATAAAAAAACTACTGACAGAAAAGCTGTCAGTAGTTTTTATTTTTCTAAATAATCTAAAGCGTCCTGAATAGTCTTGACGGGAACAATTTTCATCTTCGTTTTTAATTTTTTAGCGGCTGCTTTGGCTCCAAGATAGTTATTGCTGCTTTCTTTTTTGGTGCCTGAGTCAGGAACTAAGAAAACTTTTGCGCCTTCTTTGCTAGCAGTAGCTACTTTTTTATCAACCCCACCGATTTGGCCAATGCTTCCATCATGTTCAATCGTTCCAGTTCCTGCTATTTCGCGACCACCACGTAAATCTTTACCTGTCAACTGACTGTAAATCTCTAGTGTAAACATTATTCCGGCAGATGGTCCACCGATTGAACCTGCATTGACTGTAACTTTTGGGTCTGTGACTACTTCAGTATGGTCAACTAGTCCAATTCCGATTCCAGTTTTTCCATTAGCGATTTTGATATATTTTCCAGTAGACTTGTGTTTACTTCCATCAATCCGTGTATATTCAATGGTAACTGAATCGCCGACTTTTTGCTTCGAAACGTAAGCAATCATATCTGCACTTGATTTAAATTCTTCCCCATTGACTGCTGTAATCGTGTCCGAAAGTTCCAATTTATTTTTAAAAGTCGAATTTTTAGCGATATCAAGGACATAAACCCCTTCATATTTCAGTTCATAGGGTTTATTTGCCAACTTGAAGGCCTGATAAACGGCTGTATTTTGTGCCGTTTCCATGTAAAACTGGTTGACACGATTGAACTGCGCATCATTAAGGCCACCGGTCATTTCTTGTTCACTGTAAATGCTTGTAAAACTATTAAAATGACTGTAAATCATTGTGGCAAGATTAGCGCGCGCAATTTGAACGGTAGTAAGGAAAAAGTCACCTTTGTGCTCATCTTTTTTTCCTTCGACTTTGACCATTTTTCCTAATGGCTCGGTTGTTCCAGGCATTTCCACATAGTAATTTGTTGGATACACTAAAACAAGGAGAGCGACAATAATCAGACCAATAGAGATTCCCCATTTTAATTTGGGACTGATTTTTTTATTTTTTTTCTTCATCTAATTTCCTTAATTCACGACTCACATTTTCTGGAACCCAAGCGCTGACATCTTGCCCGAAAGCATGTAATTCTCGCATTCTTGTTGAATTTAGCGGTTCAAGTTCTGGTTTTGCTAGAAAGAAGAGGGTTTCAATACCTGTCATCTCCAGATTAAAATAGAACATATTTTTTTCATATTCTAAATCTTGGCTATTACGTAAAGAACGAACCAGAGCCGTCACGTCAAGTTTTTTTGCGATATTTACTGTCAAATCACGTTCATGTTTGATGACTTTAACTTTATGAGTTACTGACAGATTTGTCAGTGCTTCTTCTAGCATTTCCACTCGTTTGTCCGTTGGAAAAAGTGGATTTTTCTGGTCATTTTTAAAAATTCCAACATAAAGTTGATCAAAATGCTGGCTAGCACGTTTGATAATATCTAAATGGCCATTTGTCAGTGGATCAAAAGTTCCTGTAAAGAGTCCAATTTTTTCTGTCATTACTTTTTTCTTTCTTAATTTACTGACAGAACTTCTGTCAGTAAATGTCAAAATTCATAAATTGATATTTTAGAAATTCCATAAATTTTTTGTCTGGTCAACTCTAATTTCCCAATTTTGCCAGGAAGTTCAACTTCCTTGTCTGTTTCACAGACAACAATTACCTTTTCTGTCAGTAAATTTTTTTCTTGCAAAAGTTCTAAGTTTTCAACAATTTGTTCTTTAGCGTAGGGTGGATCCAACAAGACTAAATCAAAACTTTCAGACAGATTTGTCAAAACACGCTCTGCTGACATTTTTAATAATTGAAATTTCTCAGGCTCTTTCGTCATCTTGATATTTTCCAAAATGACTTGTTGAGCTGCTCGGTCTTTTTCAACAAGAAGGGCATGACCCATTCCTCTTGAGACGGCTTCAATTGCCAAACTTCCTGACCCTGCAAATAAATCAAGGACACGACCTCCGTCGAAATAAGGACCAATCATATTAAAAATAGCTCCCTTGACTTTATCTGTGGTTGGTCTTGTTGTTTTTCCTGCCAATGTCTTCAGCGGTCTTCCGCCATAATTTCCTGAAACTACTCTCATGAAAATAATTATATCACAAAATTTCAAATGGAGAGCCGAATCTCCCTGTAAGCCTTGGTCTAAAGGTTCTGTCAGTAAAAATTTTCTTATTATTTTACTGACAAAAAAATAAGTTTCTCAAATCAGAATTTCATTCTAACTTTTGAAACTTATTTTTACCTATATTTAACTCATGAATGACTTTCATGCATCCGAATTGCTCGTAGTGAAGGTAGCACACCTAATACAATAATGAAAAACATGAAGATGGTCATTCCAATATTTCCATAAAGACTTGAGAGGGACACAAGGATTCCCGACAAGACCGAAGCGATAGGCTGAGTCACTGAAAAAGCTCCTGTATAAGTTCCCACTTGGTCTCCGTCCATTAAATCGGCCCGCAGAGCCTGAGAAAATGGAACCAAAATCATTTCACCAATTGTTGCCACCAAAGCCGCAACAAGTTCCCAAGTCAAATCACGGCCAAGAAATGCAATCATGAAGCCCAAACCTTGCAAAATAATTCCAACGGATATTCCGCTACTTCGTGACCAATTTTTGGTTAGTTTATTGACTCTTCCCATAAACAATACGATGACTAAGGTATTGACCATTAGGAAAATTGTCAGCATCCGTTGTCCATAAACTTCAATGCCAAAAATTCTGGCGGTTCTAAAGCTGTCACTCAAGTGAACTGGCAGATAATAATCAATTTGATTAAAAATCATCGCAATAAAGACCGAAGCAAATAAATAATACATGAAAATGCGGTCTTTAGCGACTGTGAAATGGGCTTTAATAATATTTGATTCTTGCTTGTGCTGCTGAGTATCTGGATTGAAGGATTCATCAATCCAAAAAATCACAACCAGACAACTTAATATTTCTTCAATTGTAATAGCTAAAAGTAGCCAAACCAAGTAATCTCTGAAAAACCAGCCTGAGAGTCCTGAACCAATCATGATTGCAAAGTTGATAATCCAGTATTGAATACTATAAACGACTCGCCGATTTGCGCTCGTTGTTAAATCTACAATCATCGCTTGACTTGCGGTATTAAAGAAGCCAAAACCAAAATTAATAATGAGAAAACCTAAAAAAGTTACCCAAGGATTGAAATAAAAGGGCGAGTTTGCGAATGTTGCTAAAGCTCCACCAAATCCAGTGATGGCAGTTGAGAAAATCATCACAGGTCTTCGTCCCTGAACATCGGACAAATGTCCTGCATAAAGTCCAACCAAGAAGACCATGACTGAGCTAATCACCAAAAGTAGTCCTGTGATTCCTGCTCCCATATATTTATTGTAGTAGATTGTCATTGAGCCACCCACTGTACTAAAGCAAAGCGTCCCAAAAAAATTCATAATTAAACGAATTTTAAGTGTTGGATGTAATCCAAAAAAATCTTTCATTTTCTTTCTTTCTGTTTTCTTTCAATAAAAAATCTATCTTGACTCCTTTTCAAGATAAATTTCTTTTTTTAGAAGTCATTTTTTTAATTTAATTTTGTTTTCTGGTGTCTATTTACAGCAATAAGCACTAAAATAATCGCTAGAACTTCAGTCAATGCTAAGACCAAAGAAACTCCTGTTGCCTTAATAATTGGTGAAATCGAAACAAGTAAACCGGCAAGAATTGATGCAATTGGCATTTTAATTGCTGCAACGCCATTATAAGAACCAATTTTTTCTGGATTCATCAAATCTGCACCTAAAGTTTGAACACTTGGGGTATAAACAATCTCACCCAAAGTATAAACAATACCTGCAATAAAAATTGGTGTAAAAGTTGTTGTCAAAAATGAAAAAATCATCCCAATTGCCATAAATAAACTTCCCCAAATAAATCCTTTTTGGTGTGACCAGTCCTTGGTCAATCGATTTAGGGTGGTCATTAATAGGACCACTAATACACAAGCTAAAATCAAATAAATCGTAAGCATCCGTTGTCCATAGATTTCAAAACCCCAAAAAGTGATTGTTTTAAAACTATTTGATAAATGAACAGGCAAAAAATTATCAAATTGCATGATAATAAAAGTGGTCGCAATATTAGCACCCATAAAAATCATGTAAGTTTTATCTTGTAGTACTGTCTTATAAGCCTGAAAAATATTCTCGGCTTTCTCATCAACTTTGACTGTGGGTATAAAAGTTTCTATCATTACAAAAGTAGTCAGGAAAAATGAGACTAAGACAGTTAAAAGTAAAATCACTAAAAGTGCTTCAAAAGCTGGTCTAAAAAGCCAAGCACCTAATGCTGCCCCTAAAATAACCGATAAATTTTGCGCCCAATAGTCCAACATAAAAACAACTTTACGATTTTAAGCATTCGATGCATCAATAATCATGGCATTTCCTACAGTTATCACAAAATTATAGCCAAAACTAATCAGCAAAAAAGCAATAAAAGTTGACCAGGGATTCACATGCCCCGGTAAGTTTGAGGCAATAGCTAAAGCTGCTCCTAAAAGTTGAATAATTGTTCCAAAAACCATCACTGGTTTTCTTCCATTTCAGTCAGCAAAAAAGCCTGCAAGAATTCCTGCGACAAAAGTTGCCACAGCAGATAAGGCAAGCAAAATCCCTGTAATTGCACTTCCCAAATGTTGATTATAATAAATGGTCATTGAAGAAAAAACGGTGCCATATGAAAAGGCACCTAAAAACACAATCCCTAAACGGAGTTGCAAGTTTTTGTCTAAATTCCAAAACTCTTTCATACTATTCCTTAAATTATTTTAAATTTTCTAAATTTATTAATTTATCTATAATTGTAGCATATTTATACTTCTAAAACTAGATGAATTACATCTTTATCAAAATAATTCTTCTACTTATATCAGTTTTTGTTAAAATAAACTGTAACCAAACTTAATTTGATTTGTTATATATATGAGAGGGGAGGAAATGGTGAATTTAAAAGAATATGAAAATAAAGTCAATGATTATGCGATAGAAATCACTAAATACCTTATCTCTCGTGGAAGTCAGTTGATCGATGCCGAAGATGCCGTACAGGATACTCTAGTTAAAATTTTAAGTCTGGATATTTTCATTGAACCTGACAAATTACGGGCTTTTATGTATCGAACATCTATCCGAACTTATATCAATAGTTATAATCGAAGTAAACATTATCAAAAAATTATTAAAAATTTGGAAAAAGAATTGGAAACAGCAGCTTTTTTAGTTGAGTATAGCCCACTTCCAAAAATTATTGAACAACTTTCCCCTTATTACAACCGGCTTTTAACTGCATATTATTATGAAAATAGTTCAACTAAACAGCTTGCAGAATATTTTGAATGTAGTTTAAGCAAAATCAAAATCGACCTTTATCGAGCTCGAAAAAAGCTTAAAAAACAACTTGAAAAAGCTGGTTATGACCAGTGGTTACTTTAATTGCCTATCGAAAGGATTTAAAAATGCGTACTCTCTTAATTTTCCCTTACCTTGTTCTAGCTATTACTTTCTTTTTTGGTTTGCTTCGTTTGATTCTTTTTACAGTCAAGAAAATTCAACGTAGAAATCAATCAACTAATTCTCATTCTAATCTCAACAATGATTTTCATAATTTTGCCACAAAAACAAAATTGAAACGTTGGGGAATCACCTCTTGGATTGCAATGACTATTTTTTCGGCATTTATAGTTATTGCCTGGCAAGTGAACTCTGCTCTCATGGAAAAAAATTATTTTAAGACTTTTGATTTTTCTACTGCTACTCTCACTGCTGCGGCACCAAATATTGGCTATAATAATCAAATTATCAATGATTATGGTATTTTTAATTCCAATCTTCATTCAGATACTTATAAAGATATAGATGGTTATCGTGTTCCTTGGCAAGCTTTTGATTTTGCATTTGGCGTTTCAAATGTTGGGACTTTAAGTCTTGATACTTTAGGCACGATGGAAAATTCAAATGCCTATTTCACTCAAACAACTAATCAAAAAATTGCTAGTTTTTTCTCTACAAAAACAAACTACAAATCTAAGGAATATTATGGAATTTTCCCAACCCGTGACGCAGGCAAAATTTCACAGCTTGCAAATCATGTGGCCGAAGCGGCAGTCACTTTTGACAAACCTTATAGCTATAAGGAAATTCAAAAAATGATTCCAGAAGACCTCCTAATCAATTGGTATTGGATTGGTTACAATAATACCAAATCACTTGCAGCGGCTTCACAAACTAATTGGTTTGGTTTGATGAGCAACAGCAATCATACTGGAAATGGTAATAATTCACAACTTACTGGAAAATTAGACAATGCTGCTTATCAAGATTTCAAAAAATCATTAACTGAGATTGCGAAAACGAATCAAATCACAATTAATGACTTTAGCCCAAGTAAAGATGCACTTAAACAGGTAAAAAAATATCCTACTCTCAAATCAGCAAAATTTTCGGGAGTTATTTTAACAGGACAAACTAAGAATTTTGCGAATTTAGATAAAAATCCTTGGGTTTATGCAAGCAATGTCGGACTTACAGTAGAACTCCGTCCTGATATTCAGCCACTCAAATAACAATTTCACTGACAGATTTATCAACAGAAAATGGATATAAAAAAATCACTGACAGACATCTGTCAGTGATTTTTATGACACTTTTAATCAAAGATTAAAGGCGGTCATTCAATTCTTTGCTGAGTTCTTCAAATCCTGGTTTACCAAGAAGAGCGAACATATTTTTCTTGTAAGCTTCAACACCTGGTTGGTTGAATGGGTTAATTCCGTTCAAGTAACCAGAAACACCGATAGCAAGTTCAAAGAAGTAAATTGCATAGCCAAGTGTGAATTCATCTTGTTCAGGCAATGTCACGATCATGTTTGGAACATTTCCGTCAGTGTGAGCAAGAAGCACGCCATCAGCTGCTTTTTTGTTAACGAAGTCAACATCTTTACCTTGCAAATAACCAAGTCCATCAAGGTCAGCGTCAAGTTCTGGAATGTTGATGTTTTTACGTGGTTTTTCAATACGGATTGCTGTTTCAAAAACAGTACGTGTTCCTTCTTGAATCCATTGTCCTAATGAGTGAAGGTCTGTTGAGAAGTTAGCTGAAGTTGGGTAAATTCCTTTTTGGTCTTTCCCTTCTGATTCACCAGCCAATTGTTTCCACCATTCTGAGAAATATTGAAGGCTTGGTTCGTAATTGATCAAGATTTCTGAGAATTTTCCTTTACGGTAAAGGATATTGCGAAGTGCAGCGTATGCGTAAGCATCATTTTCATGAACGTTTGTAGAAGTGTATTCTTTACGCGCAGCGTTAGCACCTTCCATCAAAGCTGTAATATCAGCACCTGAAGCTGCGATTGGCAAAAGTCCAACAGCTGTCAATACTGAGAAGCGTCCACCAACTGAATCTGGAACAACAAAAGTTTCCCAGTTGTTTGCGTCAGCATTAACTTTTACAGCACCTTTTTCTTTATCAGTTGTTGCGTAAATACGTTTGTTTGCTTCTTCGCGACCGTATTTTTTAACTAACATTTCTTCGAAGACACGGAAAGCAATCGCTGGTTCTGTTGTTGTACCTGATTTAGAGATTACATTTACAGAGAAGTCTTTGTCAGCAACGTAATCTACAAGGTCAGCCAAGTATGATGAAGAAATTGAGTTACCAGCATAAAGAATACGTGGTGCTTTACGTTCTTCGGCAGTTTGCAAGTTAACAAAGCTGTTGCTCAAAAAGTCAATTGCTGCACGTGCACCGAGATATGAACCACCGATACCGATAACAATAAGTACTTCTGAATCAGATTGAATTTTTTTAGCTGCTTTTTGAATACGAGCAAATTCTTCTTTATCGTAATCTTCAGGAAGGTCAAGCCATCCGATATAATCGCTCCCAGCACCTTTTCCTTCGTGGAGCAATTTAGCTGCCCCGTCGATTTGCCATTGGATTTCGTATAATTCATTTTCAGCTACAAATGGAGTGAGTTTTGAATAGTCAAATTTAATATGAGCCATTTTAATTCCTTTCAATTTCTCGCTTTTTACGAGAATTTAGCTATTGAAGAACGACAACTTTTGCATTGTTTTATCTTCGAATTTTCTAGTTCATTTTATCACTTTTTCGGCTTTTTAACAATACTAAAGGCTATGTAAGCGCTTATTTGTTTAGCTTTCCACTTCTGAAACTTCCTCATCTCTTTAACGACTTTTTTTGAAATAAATTGGCTTAAAATTCCAATGAACATTAATTGTCATCAAAAGATTTACTGATAAGTTCATTAGCAGATTTTTTGAGGGTGTCAAATCTCTTTGACGACTGACAAATCAGTCTTTCATAAAAATTTTTGCTAAAATATTAATGATGAAATATACATTTGAAATTGACCTTGACCGTTATAAAAATCTAGCCCAGCAAAAACAAAAGACACATAAAAAATTTTTAGCTGGACTTGCCAAAAAACCACCAAAGCAATTAGATAAAATCGCTAAAGAAGTTCATGAGGCAGTTTTTTTAGAAATTGACTGTACTAAATGTGCCAATTGTTGCAAAACCTTAGGCCCTCTTTGGACAGAAGCCGATATTGAACGCGTCGCAAAACATTTAAGAATGAAAGTGAATGACTTTGAAGCCACTTATCTCCGAACTGACGAAGATGGTGACAAAGTTTTTCAAACGATGCCTTGTCAGTTTCTTGGCTCTGACAATCTCTGTAGCATTTACGAAGTTCGTCCCAAAGCTTGCCGTGAATTCCCTCATACTGACCGTAAAAAGATTTATCAAATCAACAATTTAACGATAAAAAAATACACTCTACTGTCCAGCAGCTTATGAATTTGTTGAAAAATTGCAAAAGCGCTTAGATTAATTGGCTCATAAAAAATACAATTTGATAAATTTATCAAATTGTATTTTTTATATATTTTTCTAGTTTTTCTCTTGCAACTTCTGCATTGTATTTTTCTGGTAATGACACTTCATTTCCCTTGTCATCAAACATCTTCCCAGTCATACCAGTATATCTTTCGTCCAAAGATAACCTTCGACCAACGGCAACAGAATGATTGGTCAGATTTTTGGTCCAAGACATCAAATCACTCTGGACATCTCCGGGATAAAACGAATTAACCATAATATTTTTTTCAAAAAGTTCTTTTGAAGCTAATTTCATAAGCAAGGTTTTATGAGTAATTTCCCAAATTCCACGCTCTACCGTATTCTTTTGTCCAGAACAAATCATTCCTAGTCTAAGCACTTGAAAATGTCCAGTTACCAAAGCAACACGTGCTTGTTCACTTTTTTCTAAAAGCGGAACAAACAGGTGGATAAGCTCAGCATGCGCCTGTAAATTCGTGCGAATATTTATTTCTGCTGAACTTGGGAAAACGCCAAAAGTATCGATTAATGCATCAATATGGTCAAACTTTTCACCAATCTCTTGAATCAACTTTCGTTGCTCATTTTTGTTAGTCAAATCAGCAATAAGAAAATCAATTTTCCCGTGAGCCTGATGACTCACCCTTTGAGCTTTTGCTTCACTGCACCCAATAATCAGAAGTCTTGCTTCATCATCTCTAAAACCCAAAGCAATTGCTTTTCCTACACCAGAAGTGCCACCTAAAATTACAATATTCTTTTTCATAGCTTCAGTATAGGAAAATTGAGAAAGAAAATAAAATAAGAATCCTTATATTTTGTCAAATACCTTTTCTTTATAAAGTTCGGTAAAAAGTTGGCTTTTAGAAAAATAGGCTCTACTTTTATCATTTTCAACAAGTAAAGCAGCCAAATAATAAAAGTTGGCCAACATATAATGAGAATGTGTTCAGAAATAAATTGGATCCCTTTCTCAAGTGTCATTAATGCTAACTTATTTTTTTCCAATTTTTTATAAATTACTGCTCTCAAATAATAAAGAACATTCAAATTTTCATCATAGGAGGTCTTTTCTAAGTCCTGAAATGCAGCTTCAATATATTCCTCTACTTGTTTTTCTTGATGATTCACTGCCGAAATCACCCCTAAACTCATCCAGCTAAGGCGAGAAATAATCGTTAACTTTTTTTGGTCAACTAAAGCTAAGCGCAAGTTTTCTTGTGCCTCATTAAGTTGGCCGAGTTGAGCTTGAGACACGCCTAAATAATAGTAATAGGCTTGCAACCCCTCCTCTGAAATGGCATCTATAGTTGAATCTAGCAACAAAAAATCTCGTAATTCAGCGTATTGATGTTGGCGGCATAATTCTTCAGATTTTTGACTCAATTTTTCAATTTGACTCATTGGAAAATAATTTTTCAAATTTGCTTGCAGCTCTGAAATTCCCAATTTTTGATAAATGCCAATAAAAATATCTGCTGCCGGCATATAATCCCCAGCTTCAATATGAGATAGCAGAGCCTGTGAGCAAATTCCTTGTGCCAATTCTGCTTGAGTAAGTCTTAATTTTTTTCTTTCTTCCTTAATACCTTTACCAAGCGCTTTTTTATTCATGCATTTATTATAGCAGAATAAAAAATTTACTGACAAATTGATCTATCAGTAAATTTTTCTTTTATTTTATTAAGCCAAAAATTCTTTCAAAGCTTCTGTTGTCTCTGTCAGTGAATGTCCCAAGGCTTTTTCAAAATCTTTAGATTCCACATCTAAATCTTTTGCTTCAATGTCTTTTTGGAATCCGAGGAAAAGTTCGGCTACAAAATCTGGAAGCCCTGTTTCAACTAAATGACTGACAAAAGACTTATCATCAGCGACAATAACTTCAAAATCCTTATCAGATACTGATTTTAGTGCTTGAGCAAGTTCTGCGTACGTGAGTGTCTTTCCTGAAAGCTCTAAAACTTCTGGAAAATCTGCTCCTGCAAGTACTTTTGCCCCAGCTTCTGCGTATTCGCGTTTCAAAGCCCAGCCCACTTTACCTGTTGGGGCATTGTAAACAAATTTTCCATTTGAAAGAGCTGCAGCAATAATTGGCATTTCATTGTCAAAGTACCAGTTATTACGTAAAAATGTGTGGGAAATCCCTGATTTTTCAATCGCTTTTTCAGTATAAATGTGATCAGCAGCTAAATCGCTTGTCGCAGTTTCTGCTTGAGGAAAACTTGTATAAACAATGTAAGAAATTCCAGCACTTTTGGCTGCATCAACCACATTTTTATGCTCAGCTTGACGATTTCCCGGCGCTCCGGAGACAAAAAGCAGACGGTCAATTCCTGTAAATGCTTGCTCTAAAGCTGTTAAATCTGAATAATCAGCCAAACGTACATCGAAACCTGCCGCTTTAAGTGGAGCTGCTTTTTCTTCTGTGCGAGCCAAAACCGCAATATCAGAAATTGGAACCAATTCTTTCAAAAATCCAAGAGCATAAGTACCATATCCACCTGTCGCACCTGTTACTAAATATTTCATGTTAAATCCTCCATTTATTTATTATTTTTTATATTTTAAAGTAGCTTGCTTTTTTGACTACCTAAGTGTATAATAACATTGTACTACCAATGTGTAAAGTAAGCACTTAAAAGTAAGATACTATCCTTTTAGATACTATTGTATAATACCAACGATTTGAGGTGATAAAAAATTGAAAAAAATTTCTGAACTTCCCGATTGCCCTGTTGAAACAGCACTTGTTTTGATGGGCGACCGTTGGAAAATGCTCATTGTCCGTGATTTATTAGAGCGAACCATGCGCTTTGGCGAACTTCAACGTTCAGTTGGACATATTTCACAAAAAGTTTTGACCCAACATTTGCGTGCCCTCGAAGAAAGCGGGCTGGTTCATCGTGAAGTCTATGCAGAAGTGCCCCCTCGTGTTGAATATTCGCTGACAGAACTTGGAAGAACCCTCAAACCAATCCATGATACGATGGCAGCTTGGGGAAATCTTTATAAAAAAAAATCAGCAAAGCTTAGAGATAAAAATTACTGACAGAATTTCCTGTCAGTAATTTTTGTTTAATTATTTATAAATTTCTGCACACCTTTACCTAAAAAAGAATTATAATAAAAGTAAATATGGAGGTTTGATGATGACAAAAAATACTAAATTTTATAAATTTGGACTTATTCTTAGTATCTTCTTAGTGTTTTTAACTTTTGTCAGTACAATTATTTGCTCAATCCTATCTGTAAATTTCGTCAGAATTTCTGCTGCCTCAGAATGTTTGAGCATTGCTCTGCTACTTTTCTTTTTGCAGAAATACGGTGAGCAGACAGTCAGTAAAGAAGCAGATTTCTGGGTTCCACGAAAATTTGGGTTGGGTATAAGTATCAATCCTCATACAAAGGCAAGTAAAAGAATGACTATTTTTCTTATTTGCTTTCTTGTCTTCGCTGGATTCTTTTTGATGTTTTTATAGAAAAACCAGTATCTTTTGAGATACTGGTTTTTTTTATTTATGATTAGTTTTCTTTCAATTCAGCAATACGAGCTTTCACAGTATCGAATTTTTCTTGATAATCAGCTAATTTATCTTTTTCTTTTTGGACAACTTCTGCTTTAGCATTCGCAACAAAACGTTCATTACCTAATTTTTTATTCACTAAATCTAACTCTTTTTGCCATTTAGCAAGTTCTTTTTCAAGTCGAGCAATTTCTTCTTCGATGTTAATCAAACCAGCCAATGGTAAGTATAATTCTGCTCCAGTAATGACCGCTGACATCGCTTGTTCTGGAACCGCTAAGTCTTTAGCAATTGTTAATTCTGAAGGATTAGTGAAACGGCTGATATAAGGAGAGACAGCATTCAAGAAATCTGCATGTTCAGATTTAATCAACATTGGGACAGCTTTAGACAATGGAGTATTAACCTCAGCACGAATATTACGAACAGCTGTAATTAATTCGATTAACATCGCTACACCTTCGCTTGCTTTGTCATCATTAAATTCTGGACGTACTTTTGGATATTCGGCAACAACAATTGAACCAGAAGTGTTTGGTAATTTTTCAAAGATTTCTTCAGTGAAGAAAGGCATAATTGGGTGTAAAAGACGTAAAACTTGATCTAAAACATGGAGCAATACTGCACGTGTAATGTCTTTTTCAGCTTCATCCTCACCAAACATGACTTCTTTTGTTAATTCCAAATACCAGTTTGCAAACTCATCCCAGATGAAATTGTAAAGAATATGACCGGCTACACCAAATTCAAATTTATCCATTTGTTCAGTCACGCGCTCAACAGTATCATTCAAACGTGTCAAAATCCACCGGTCAGTGACATTACCAGCAGTTTTATTTGCAACTTTTGTCAAAGCCGAAGAAACAGCATCAGCGCTGACATCTTCTGCATTCATCAAAATATAACGTGAAACATTCCAAATTTTATTGATGAAATTCCAAGCGGCATCCATTTTATCATAAGAGAAACGCACATCTTGTCCTGGTGCAGAACCATTTGATAGGAACCAACGAAGTGCATCAGCTCCATACTTTTCAATCACATCCATTGGGTCAATTCCGTTACCAAGCGATTTAGACATTTTACGTCCTTCTTCGTCACGAATCAAACCATGAATCAAAACATTGTGAAATGGTGATTTACCAGTGAATTCTAAAGATTGGAAAATCATGCGTGAAACCCAGAAGAAGATAATATCATAACCTGTTACAAGGGTACTCGTTGGGAAATAACGTTTGAAGTCTGCTGAGTTTTCATCTGGCCAACCCATTGTTGAAAATGGCCACAAAGCTGAACTAAACCAAGTATCGAGCACATCTTCATATTGTGTCCAACCTTCGCCTTCTGGTGCTTCTTCACCAACATACATTTCACCCGCTTCATTATACCAAGCTGGAATTTGATGTCCCCACCAAAGTTGACGTGAAATAACCCAATCATGAACATTTTCCATCCATTGCATGAAAGTATCGTTGAAACGTGGCGGATAAAATTCTACTGCATCTTCTGTCGCTTGATTAGCAATCGCATTTTTAGCTAATTCGTCCATTTTGACAAACCATTGTGTTGATAAACGTGGTTCAACAACCACTCCTGTTCGCTCTGAGTGCCCAACTTCGTGACGGACTGGTTTTACATCAAGCAATTGACCCAATTCTTTGAGGTCAGCAACAATTTGTTTGCGGGCTTCAAAACGGTCAAGTCCTTCATATTTTCCACCATTTTCATTGATGGTTCCGTCATTATTCATCATGTTAATCATTGGCAAATCATGACGCATCGCAACTTCAAAGTCATTAGGGTCATGAGCAGGTGTAATTTTTACAACCCCAGTTCCTTTTTCCATATCAGCATGGTCGTCTGTCAAAATCGGAATGACACGATTAATAATTGGTAAGATAACATTTTTGCCCACTAAATGTTTATAGCGTTCGTCTTTTTCATTGACAATAACAGCCGTATCACCAAGGAAAGTTTCTGGACGTGTTGTGGCAATTTCAACAAACTCATCACTTCCTTCAATTTGGTAAGTGATGTGGTAAAAAGCCCCATCAATTTCTTTGTGAATGACTTCAATGTCTGACAAAGCAGTCATCGCTTTTGGATCCCAGTTGATGAGTTTTTCACCACGGTAAATCCAACCTTTATTGTAAAGTTGAACAAAAACTTTACGAACCGCTTGTGAAAGGCCTTCATCAAGAGTAAAACGTTCACGAGAATAATCCACTGAGATTCCCATTTTACCCCATTGTTCCTTGATTGTTGTGGCATATTCATCTTTCCACTCCCAAACTTTATCAAGGAATTTTTCACGTCCAAGGTCTTGTGGTAAAATACCATCTTCAGCAAGACGGGCAGCAACTTTTGCTTGAGTGGCAATCCCCGCATGGTCCATTCCTGGCAACCAAAGCGTATCAAAACCTTGCATTCGTTTTTGACGGATGATGATGTCTTGTAATGTTGTATCCCAAGCATGACCCAAGTGGAGTTTTCCTGTCACATTTGGTGGTGGAATAACGATGCTATAAGGCTTGGCATCGGGATTTCCAGAAGGTTTGAAAACATCAGCTTCAAGCCATTTTTCGTAGCGTCCTGCTTCAACCTCTGTCGGGTTGAATTTTGGGGTTAGTTCGTTTGTCATATTTTTCTCCTTGTATATCTTACAAATTTTTTAATTTATTTTCCGTTCTTAGCTCTATCCCATTCATGTTTCAAATAGGTACTTATCACTTCACGAAACTTTGGTAAATATTTATCCAGGTACTCTTGATTGTCAGAATATTTTTTTAGATTTTGAGCTAGCTGAATAATATATGTATGTTTATTTTTATTTTTGTCAGACTTTTCATTTTCTTTTTCTAATTTATTTATTTCTTCTAAACAAATTTCAAATTCATCACTATTTGGTATAGCTGATGTTTCAGATTCATTCGTAGTAAAAAATAAACATACTGTCTCAATTTCTTTTTTAAAATAATAGCCTGTGTTTTTATCAGCATATCCACGTGATAATAACTCTGCTGTATGGTTTCTTACCTCCTGAATCCATTGAATTCGTGCCTGCATTTTTATATTTTTTTTATCTTGCCATGTCTTATAAAATGCTCCAAAAATTACTCCTCCTAATGCCACTAAGCCTACTATTAAAGAAACCCAATTTGTATAACTCATTTACCTCATCCCCTTTACATCATATATCAAAAATACCGCCCACAAGCCTCCTAAAAATAGGACGCTCACGCGCGGTACCACCTAAATTCCTGACAGATTTACTGACAGACACTCATTTTATGTCATAATTACTGACAGGATTGGTTACGACTTCGACTAGCTACTTTAGTAGCGTAGCGAGAATCGATATTCGAGGCAAAGCCGAAGATGTCAGCAATTATTTCTTGAAATGACGCAACCTTCATAAAGTTTGAATGAACACTTTCACCAGCCGTGTTCTCTCTATAAGTCTTGCTTTATTACTCCTCGTCAACTTGTTTTTATTTTAGCAGAATTCTTGTTTTTTTACAAGATACTTCTAAATTTTTATTTTTCTTTGATGATTTCTAAAAATTGCTCCAAACCTTCTTTGGCTTGGATTTTCTGATTACATTGTTCAGAATCTAAGCAAATATAGGTGCCATTTTTAGTATAGGTCCCGTCAGCACCTCTTTTTGTTGTCGCTAGAAATTGAGTGACAATACTTGTTTTTTGGCAAATGGCACAGATATTTTTCATACTGCCAGAGATACTTCCGTAAAATCCACGACCATCAGCAGTCAAAAGATATTTTCGTCCGCTTGAAACTTCATTCCAAGCAAAGTAAGTGACATCACGTAAATCCCATTGACTTGTCGCTAGAATTTTTAACTTTTTAACTTTTTTGAATGCTTTTTTCATTTGAGCTTCGCTCGGTAAATGAAAAGCTTCGACTAAAGTTTTAAGTTCTGTCAGTAATTTTTCAGATTGTTCTCTTGATAATTTAGGATTATCAATGGCTGATAAGTATTTTTGAATAGCAACTTTTACTGACAGATTATTTTCACTGACAAGACTGTCAGCATTTTCAGCGATTTGCAAAATTTCTGTGGCGACTTGGGCATAGACTGCTTCAACAGTCGATTTATCATTGACAGAGTGATAGACATTGACGAGGTCAAATGTCAGGTATTTAATTCGATTATATTCATATGGTTTTAACATTTTCTTATTCCTTAAGATGTGAACCCGACTGCTTTGAAGTTATGAAATTTAGGAAAATGCGGTTCTGGGCAAGGCACAGGTCCCGTTTTATCTATTTTCACTCAACTTCAAGGAGGGTGAACTCAATTTGTTCTTATCCGCAAAGAAATAAGACTTTGCGGTAATCTAAGCGAGAGCTCTTACTCGCACTTGATTACCAACCATCTTCTTAAAATTCATTTGAATCTCCTTAAGATGTGAGCCCGACTGCTTTGAAGTTATGAAAATTAGGAAAATGCGGTTCTGGGCAAGGCACAGGTCCCATTTTCTCTATCTACGCCACTACGTGGCTACGCTGTCCATTCGCTCTAAGCAACTAAAGTTGCAAGGCGAATCGCATTTTCACTCACTTCAAGGAGGGTGAACTCAATTATTAATTAAAATGTTTTTGTTCCAAAATCTGGAACGTCATGGAAATCTTTCCCATTTTTGTAGTTCTCAAATTTTCCTTGCAAAAATTGGTAAGCGTCTAAACGACTTTCATAGCGAATAGCAGCTTCTTTCGCTTCTTTTTTACCATCTTCTGTGGCAATTTTTTCAGCAGCTTTCATGGCAAGTTCAGAAATTTGAACTTGTTGATCTACCCATTCTTGAAAATCTTTTAAAAAATTTTGTTCGTAAGTCATTTTTTCTCCTGTAAAATGTGAGCCCGACTGATTAGGAGGGTAAACTCACTTCTTTTAAAAATATTAGTATCTTTATCTTTTGGGTTTGATTAAATCATAGCTTTGCTCAACCATTTTGCATACTTGCTCATCAGCGACATCTCCACCAAGTAACACATCATTCCAATGTGTTTTATTCATATGAAAGGCTGGGTTGATATCTACAAAGAAATCTCGTAACTCTATTGAAATTTCTGGTTTTTGTTTAATGGCGATATTGACTCGTCCTTCTCGCTCCGAAATATAAGCAAAAGATTTTTTATTCTTTAAATGACGCATTACCACTGTCGGTTGCCCCGTCTCCATTTTAGCAAAAGGAGTATCCGCAAAAGTTGGACCAAGAGATAAGCAAAAATCAATCAATTCTTTTTTATTCATTTATTCTGCCTCCAACTTCTAGTTGGTAAGCAAAACGTTCGCCTTCAAACTGGACAAGCCCTCGTTTTACAAAACCTTCACGTTCAAAAACATGTTGCATCAGTTTATTGACTGGGTGTGTATCTAGGCGAAAATCTGAGTATCCTTTAGATAACATTAAAGTAAAAATATTTGAAAATAAATATCTCGTCAGCGATTGTCCACGAAATTCATTAGACAGAGCAATTCGATGAATAGTTACATAATCAAGATTTTGATTTGACCAAGTTCCGTCAGTAATTTGGCTATAAGCCGGTTCTTCACCTGTAATAATGGCACAATAACCTGCTATTTTATCATCAACTAATAAGACATAAGCCTGTTCTTTAGCAAAATCCTCTTCAATATCAAGAACTGCTGGATAAGCATTTTGCCATTGGTCACTCCCAGAAGCGGCCAAAAAAGCTCTCGCTTCTTCAATAATTTTCATAATTGCAAGCAAATCTTTAGGGCCAGCTTTTCTCATATATATCATATCAAACCTCGGATTTTTTCTATTTTATCATAAAAATAACTAATGACAGAACCGCCAGATTTTACTGACGGTCCCTTTTTATTGACAGTATTCATCAACTTTACTATTAAATCTCTTATCTGTTAGTAAATTGCGCCTTAAACAGTCCTATTTTATTGACAGAAATCAGTAAATCTAACTTCTTTAGATATCATAAAACACTAGTCTAATGAAATTTCTGGATTTTCCTTAGTCACTAAAAGTACCTGAGCAGTTCCACCTAAATATTTTTCACTCAATTCGGCTAATTTTTGAGTCGCAGCTTCTAAAACATCCTCACGTTCTGGGTCAACAGACTCAATAATCAAAAAAGCATTTTTTGTGTGTTCTGTCAGCATTGTTCTTTGCCCATCTCGCCAGTTCCAAGAGCGACAAACCGCCCCTTCGTCATCAAGATAGCAGATTTCACCAGACAAAGCATTATCAGCTTCATCATCACCTAAAGCCAAAAAATGTTCGCCACCAACAGCTTTTGTCAGTCGCAAATTTCCTGCAAAGGTATCAATATCTTCACCACCAGCAGGCAAACCATAGTTCAAGCTGATACTATTGTAAATATCAACCAAAGGATTGATGGAACCTACAGCTTTTCCTTTATCTACTCGTTTAAGTAGATTTTCAATCGAACTTCTAGCCCCTTTTTTTGTTTTAAATTGTTGATAAGCCTTGCGCCAAACAGAGACTACAGGATTTTCGCTAAAAACAGCTGCACCAAGAAATTTCTCTGCATTTTCATTTGCTTCATCAAGATTTTTTTGATTTCAGTACTTGATTCCATACTATTATCAATATTTTTGGCTAAAACAATTCCGATTTGAGTTTCAGGAAAAAGTTCCCAAAATTCAGGTTCAACAATAAATTTTTTCATTTTTTCTCTCATTTTTCCTAAAAATTACTGACGAAAATTTCTCCTCAAATAAATGAATTTATAGCCAAATAGTCATTTTGTCAGTAAATTTCTCAGTATTTACCATATTTTTGCGGACGACGTCCACGTTTTTTACCTTTAGCAAATGCTTCTGCTTTACGTTCTTCTTCCAAATGTTCAAATTTCACAATTTTCAACGGTTCATCGCGTTTTGTCAATTTAACAACTGCTTCAGTCCGCGCTGTATGTGGGAACATATCCACTGATTGAATGTATTCTACTTTGTAATAATTGGCCAAAACGACTAAATCTTTTGCTAAAGTTGATACGTTACAGCTGACATAAACCATTTTTTCCGGTGG
Source organism: Lactococcus cremoris subsp. cremoris NBRC 100676 (assembly GCF_001591705.1). Taxonomy (GTDB): domain Bacteria; phylum Bacillota; class Bacilli; order Lactobacillales; family Streptococcaceae; genus Lactococcus; species Lactococcus cremoris. The sequence goes on from NZ_BCVK01000039.1 coordinate 19,817, forward strand.
GAATTTAGTAATTGTTTCAAGCAAGGCATCATCAAGACCAGTACGTGGTGGGTCAACAATCATGGCAGTCGCACGGTGACCAGATTTATTCCAGTTTGGAATAATACGTTCAGCTTTACCAATTTCATAGTGGCAGTTTTTAAGACCCAAACGTTTAGCATTTTCACGCGCATCAAAGATTGATTCTGGTGTAATATCCATTCCGTGAACTGATTTGACTTTTTTGGCAACTGCAAAACCAATCGTCCCAACACCACAGTAAGCATCGATGACACGGTCATCTTTTTTAGGATTCAAAGCCTTAACTGCTTCACCATAAAGTACATTCGCTTGCTCAGAATTCAATTGATAGAAAGCACGTGGACTTAATTCAAACTCATAGTCCAAGACCCCTTCGGTAATTGTTTCTTTTTCATTGAACAAAACTTGTGTGCGTTCGCCATAGATTTCACTGGTTTTTCTTGGATGGAAATTGACCGCAACCGTCACAATTTCTTCAAATTCTTCTGTCAGTGCTGACAACATTTTGTCAAATTTAACAAAAGAATTTTTTTGACGTTTTGAAGCTTCTTCTCGCAATTCAGGCCAAACTTGACCGTCCAAAATAATTGGTGTTGAAGTCACAAAAATAATTTGTACTTCGCCTGTTTTTTGGGAACGACGAACCATGACCGTACGAATTCCGCCGATTTTACGCTCATCATAAACTGGCAAATCAAATTTTTCAATCAAACGACAAATGTGATTGATAATCTCTTGGGTTTTCGGATCTTGAACCAAACAGTTATCTAGGTTTACCAAGTGATGTGTTCCTTCTTGATAAAGTCCAGCAATTACCGTTCCATCATTCAAACGACGTACTTGGAACTGGAGCTTGTTACGATATCCAAGCGTATTTTCCATTCCCAAAGTCGCGCGCAATTCATAATTACGCCATCCTGCTGGTTTGTATTTTTCCAAAGCTTGACGCATAACATCCCGTTTGAATTCCAATTGCATTGGATAAGAAAGATGCATGATATGAGATTGACTCATTTCATGATAAGCTCTATCCTGCGGTTTCACACGATTTGGTGATTTTTCAATAATCTTAACCAATTTTGCGCGACTGAAATTTCTAGCATTTTCAGTAATTTCAACTAACACTTCTTCACCAGGAAGCGCATAAGGAATAAAGACAAGTCGTCCTGAAATGACACCAATCCCTTCACCATTTATCCCCATTCGCTCGATTTCGAGTTGAAGTTTCTGTCCTATTTTTAAATTTATCATTCGTTAATTATTTTCCCTCTAGTTCGTCAATTAATGACCATTTTCAATCCATTATAAAAAATCAGCAATAAAGGATTGTGTGATACACTATTATAACATTTCACAATTTCTTTTTGTAGTCTTTTTCTACTTGAATTCTAAAAGATTTAAAGATATCTTTTTTTATTTATCAATATTAATCTTCAAATAAAAAGCCTGACCCTGTCAGACCTTTTATTTGAAGATTAATATTGTTTTTTACGTTTAAATAGAATAGCAAGTGGTGAAGCAATCACCACCATAATTCCCAATAAGGTCAAAACAATTTGTGATTTTTGACTATCTCCGGTACTTGGGAGAATATCTTTTGTTTTATTATCTTTTACAGCTTTAGCTGTTGGGGTTTTTGGTTGATTATCAGATGGTTTACTTGGCTTTTCTGGAAGAACTGGTGGCACAATGATTCCCGCAGGAACTTTATGATAAACAACAGTTTTTTCAATATCCGCTGTATCTACCGTAATTCCTGTCATTTCATCAATCTTAAGTTGACTCGCAATGTAATCTTTAATGATTGGTGAAAGAACCGCAGCAAATCTTCCGCCATTGTCAGCTGTCCAATCACTATTAGTTTTCTCTCCAGTTACTTTGTCAGTAGTAATTGTTCGACTAAAGACAATTGTTGCCTTATAGTTGTCAGCTGCCTTATCTCCATTATCATAAACATAATGAATGACTTCATTAACTGATTTATTTTCAGTTTCAACTACTGTACCATGTTTTAATCTCACAACATAATGTTGAGGGTCATCAGCGAATTTAGTTCCATCTTCTGGATAATCACTAGAAACCAATTCGTAACCCTTATCTGTGTAAGATTTAATCGTATCAACCGTTGTATAGTTTGAAGAATCTCCAGTTCCGCCTGACAAATCTTTTGTAGATAACACTTTCCCAATTGTTTCATCAATATAAGTGACATCAATCGTTCCTTGATTTCTTGTATAAGAAACCGTTACTGAAATATCTGCTGTATCAGAAGTGATTCCTGTCATTTCAGAGACTTTAAGTTGGTCAGCTGTATAACCTTTGAGCACTGGCGAAACGACTTCGGAAAAGCTGTCAGCATTGTCAGCCGCCCAGTCGCTATAAGTTTTCTCTTTTGTTACTTTGTCAGTACTTATTGTTCGACTAAATCCAAGAGTAGCAGTATGGTCCTCGGCTGCTTTATCTCCAGTATCTTTATAAACATAATGAATCACTTGATTGACAGCTTTTTTGTCAGTTTCATTTATTATACCATGTTTCAATTTCACGGTATAATGTTGTGCTTCATCAGTAAAGATTGTCCCGCCATCTGGATAATCACTTGAAACTAATTCGTAACCTTTATCTGTGTAAGATTTAATATCGTCAGCTGTTGTATAATTTGACGGATCATCCGTTCCACCAGACAAATCTTTTTTAGTCATAACTTGACCTGTCGTTTCATCAATATAAGTCACATCAATAGTTCCTTGATTACGTTTATAGATTACTTTTTTCTCAATATCTGTCGTATCTGCTGTAACACCCATTACTTCATCAATTTGAGCTTGGTCTGGTGTTTCACCTTTGATAACTGGTGAAACTACTTTAGCAAAACTATTACCATTTTCCGCTTGCCATTCTCCGTATATTTTTTCACCCGTTACTTGATTCGTTGTTACCGTTCTTGTGAAATTCAGCGGTGTCGCTTTATAGTCCTCTGCAGCCTTAGTTCCATCTTCATAGACATAATGAATTGTTTCATTTACTTGTTTTTGTTCCGAACTTACAACTGATTTTTGTATTAAATAAACTACATAATGCTGAGGAGTATCCGTAAATACTGCTCCTTGACTCGGATAATCATCAGAAACTAATTCATATCCTTTATCCGTGTAAGATTTAATATCAGCACCTGTTGTATAATTCGCAGGGTCATTAGTTCCATCAGACAAATCTTTCTTCGTCAAAACTTGCCCTGTCGTCTGATCAATGTAGGTTACATCAATCGTTCCTTGATTTCTAGTATAAACATAATTTACAGTTTGATCATTAACCGTATAGTTTCCTGCTTGTGCTGCTCCATTTGATGATTGATAAGTATATCCTGGAATATTTTTTTGCTCTGTCGTGTAAGCTGTTGTAATGTCTCCACTTGTTGTTACTGATGGAGCAATCGTATTTCCTTGATCGTCAACATAGTTAGCAATTACTGAACCTTGAGCAACCGTATAAGTAAACTCAACATTACGAAGTTGTTGTAAGTTCATATTGGCACCAGTTGACGCGGCAATTGAAAATGACATGGCCTGATTCGTTCCAACAAAAGCTGAAACATCTTGTGTCCAAGATTGTGTTCCATAGGTAATCGACATCGTTTTAGTCGCACCAATATAAGTCATTTTAAAATCAACGAAATTATTATTTGTTGGTTGTGGAATCTCTTGAGAACCCGCAGCAATGGTTTTAGCCTGTCCATCTAAACCATTGACAAAGGCAACAAAAGCAAGTCCGCTCGCAATTGTGATGGGTCTTGCGTAAAACTTGGGTCATTAAAACCATTATAATAAGTGTCAAGCTTGAAACCGAAAGCTCCTTTTACCCCACCAATACCGGCAGCTCCACCAGGTGCACCTACGACACTCGTATCCCCTGGATGAAAAAGGAAACCAACCCCATCAGCTCCACCCCTGTTTTGAGCCTTATTTCCTAAGTTAATCTTCCCGGTAAAAGTAAAGTTTTGTGACATGTCAACTTTGGTCATCAAAGTAACATTTCCCGCTTGGCTTCCTTTGTCAGGCGTCAAAGTTTGAGTATAAGTTGATAAATCATAATTAAACCCAGCTGCTGACCCATTTCTTTGAAAATAAGTTAAAAAGTTGGTTGGATATACAGTCACTTCTCTAGAAGTTGCTGCATAAACCTTTTGTATTTTAAAAACATCAGGCGAATGTGTTAGAACAACTCCACCACCAGCAAGAATCGTTAAGGTTCCCATGGTTAATAAAGCACTTGATTTTTTTTCATTAGTTCGTCTCCGTCATAATTGTAGGTTATTTGTTATAATTTTACTACAGAAAAGGGCAAATATCGGATATTTTGTATTTAAAATATTACATCAAGTCAAGACATCATTTATAAAAAATTAAAAAAAATAGTCATATCAAGCCTAAGCAAAGATTTAGCGATAATTTTACAAAAACAATCATCTTTTACAAACAGGTTTATATACTACATTTTTTCATATAACTTATCAAATAGAAAAAAATCAGTCTCTTATCTTATTTTTTGTCACATTTTTGTCGTTTGATTCGTCAGTGACAAATTCCTAAGATTTTCGTATATAATAAAGATATGGGAAAAATCACAGCAATAAAAAAATTAAAACGACTCTACCGTGTCGATCTCTCTGATCTAGATGAAGAAAAAATCTACCTCTGTGAAGATACAATCATCCATTTTTTTATCACGATTGATAAAGAAGTTAGTGAGACTGATTTAGAGGAAATTCTAGCGTATGATCAGTTTGCTCAAGGGAAGTCCTTAGCCTTGTACTACATTTCATTTAAAATGCGTACGGGCGCTGAAGTAAGAAAATACCTACTAGAACATGACATCAATGATACTGACCAAATTGAACAAGTATTATCAGTACTTACAGAAAATAATCTAATTAATGACAAGTCCTATGCTGAAAATTTTATTGAAGGTAAGATTTCAATGGGAAGTAGCGGCCCCTATCAAATTAAACAAAAATTACTGACCAAAGGAATTAGTAATGATGTCCTGTCCGAAGCCCTCAACGAAATTTATAGCGAAGAAAAACAGATTGATGTCGCTTATAAACTTGCTAGCAAATTATCCAGAACCTATGGAACCAGATTAACACTAAAACAACTAAAAGATAAAATCATCCAAAATTTAATGAATAAAGGTTTTTCTTACTCTGTTTCTTCCATCGCACTTGACTCTCTTGAATTAGAAGCGGATGAGGAAAATGAAATGGATCTTCTCTATTCAGAGCTTGATAAAGTTGCCAAACGTTACACCAAAAATTATGAAGGATATGAGCGTAAGCAAAAAATTACCCAAGCCTTAGCTCGAAAAGGGTTTTCCTATGATGACATTAGTAGCGCATTGCGTGATTACACATTCCCAGAATAAAAAAACAGCCCTTAGGGGCTTTTTAAGTTATCGAGAAATAAGGAGCCAAGAACACAAAAAAAGGAGCCTTAGCTCCTTTAGTTC
>NZ_BCVK01000040.1 GCF_001591705.1 Lactococcus cremoris subsp. cremoris NBRC 100676
TCTCGTCTCTCGCGACAACTATTATATTCTATCAAACCTATCTCTCCCTGTCAAGAATTTAATGTCACTTTTTCAATCTTTTTTTATCTTCGTTCGACAAAGCCTATGGTTATCAAGTTCTTAACCTTTATTTAATATTCTATTCTTGGTAAATTTAGCTTCTTTTGTTCTGATATTATACGAACAAGTACGATAAAAATGACAGAGATAAATAATGAGAGGTTGTGACTAATTTCTGATTGGAGATATACATAAAGAATTCCTCCTATTATACAAGGCAAAGCGTAGATATTTTCTCTAAAAATCATTGGGACCTGATTAGCGATGATATCTCGAATCATTCCGCCACCAACACCAGTAAGTACTCCTAAAAATACAACAAAAAATATATTATGTGAATAACCATGGGCTATTCCTGCATCAATTCCTAATACGGTAAATATTCCCAAACCGATTGCATCTGAAACTAAGAGAAGATTATTATAGAAGCGAGCCGCTTTAAAAATATTCAAGGCATTTCTTTTAGATTTTACAATCCAAGCAACAAACATGGCTATTATAGAAGCAATTATAGAAATTATAATAAAAAATGGTGATTTCAATGCTGAAGGCGGAGTCGCTCCCAAAAGCAAATCACGAAAGATTCCTCCTCCTACCGCTGTAATAACTGACATTACGAGCACTCCAAAAACATCCAATTTATGGTTAATCCCGACTACTGTTCCCGAAATGGCAAATGCCACTGTCCCTAAAATTTCTAAAAACAAGTAAAAACTGCTTATCACTTCCATATTTCTCTTTATTCTATCCTTATTGTCATTTTAATACCATTTATTATACCTTATATTGATACAACAGTATAAAAAAAAGACTATTTTTCAACAGTCTTTTTTAATTTAGTCAACTCGGCTAAAATTAGCTACATCGGCACTGATTTTTTCAATAAAATCTTCAAACGGAATGACTTCTGTTTCTTTTGAGCCATAACGACGAATATTTACTGTACCATTGGCCTGTTCTTGGTCACCAATAACGATTTGGTAAGGAATTTTGTGAGTTTGTGATTGGCGAATTTTCCAACCCATTTTTTCGTTGGCTTCATCAACAACAACACGGAAGCCTTTGTCTTGAAGTTCACGTTGAATTTTCCAAGCGTAATCCGCATGAATTTCATTATTTACTGGAATAATCGTTGCTTGAGTTGGAGCAAGCCATGTTGGGAAAGCACCTTTGTAAACTTCGATAAGGTAGGCAATGAAACGTTCAAGTGTTGAAATTACACCACGGTGAATCATCACTGGACGATGTTTTTCTCCATCAGCCCCAACATATGAGATGTCAAAGTTTTCTGGATTGAGGAAGTCTAACTGAATAGTTGAGAGCGTTTCTTCATTTCCGAGGGCTGTTTTAACTTGAATGTCAAGTTTGGGACCGTAAAATGCAGCTTCCCCTTCTGCTTCAACATAGTCAAGTTTCATGTCGTCCATTGTTGCTTTAAGCATTGCTTGAGATTTTTCCCACATTTCATCATCTGGGAAGTATTTAACTGTATCTTTAGGGTCACGATAGCTGAGACGGAAACTATAATCATTGATTCCAAAGTCACGGTACATGTCCATAATCAATTGAAGAATTTTACTAAATTCTTCTTGGACTTGTTCTAACATCACGAATGTATGACCATCATTCAGAGTCATTTCACGCACACGTTGAAGTCCTGAGAGTGCACCTGATTTTTCATAACGATGCATCATTCCAAATTCGGCGATACGAATTGGGAGTTCACGATAAGAGTGGACATGGTGTTTATAGATGGCAATATGGCTTGGGCAGTTCATTGGACGAAGTTCCATTTCTTCGCCGTCTCCCATATCCATTGGTGGGTACATATCTTCATGGTAATGTTGCCAATGACCTGATTGTTTGTAAGTATTAAGGTTCATCATGACTGGTGTGATAACATGTTGATAACCATTTTTCACTTCTTGGTCAACGACAAAACGTTCAATGATTCGACGAATAGTAGCACCAGCTGGGAGCCAGTAAGCTGTACCTGCACCAAGTTCTGCGTCGTTAAAGAACAAATCAAGTTCACGACCGAGTTTACGGTGATCACGTTCTTTTGCTTCTTCACGAAGTTTAAGATTTGCTTCTAATTCTTCTTTTGAAAACCATGCTGTACCATAAATACGTTGCATCATCTTGTTATCTGAATTTCCACGCCAGTAAGCACCGGCAACATTAAGGAGATGGAAAAACTTGATGACACCAGTTGACGGAACATGTGGGCCACGACAAAGGTCAGTGTATTCCCCTTGAGTGTAGATAGTGAGTCCACCTTCATCTTCGTTATGTTCTTCAATGAGTTCAAGTTTGTAAGGGTCATTTGCAAAAATTTCTTTTGCTTCTTCTTTGCTGACCTCTTTACGCTCTGATTTGAAGTTTTCTTTGACAATTTTCTTCATTTCAGCTTCAATTGTTGCTAAGTCGTCATTTGAAATTTGGCCTGCTTCATTATCTGTATCATAATAGAATCCATCTTGAATAGCTGGTCCAACACCCAAATGAATATTCGGGAAGTGACGTTTTGCTGCTTGAGCAAAAAGGTGAGCGGCTGAATGGCGTAGAATTCCAAGCGCATCTTCATGGTCTGGCGTTACAATTTCAAAATCGCTATCTTCATTGATTGCACGTGTCGCATCAATCAACTTCCCGTTAACCTTACCTGCAAGTGTTTTTTTGGCAAGACTTGGTGAGATTGATTTGGCGATTTCAAATGTTGTTACACCTGACTCAAATTCTTTTATGTTGCCATCTGGAAATGTTATTTTAATCATTTTATGTGCCTTTCTTTTTATCGTTTTTAGTTTACTGACAAAACTTTTTTATCTATTAGTAGTGCTGTCAGTAATTTATGGAAATAAAAAAACGCAAATCTCATCCCTTAAAGGACGCTATCTGCGTGTTACCACCTTTGTTTCATTTACTGACTCTTCTTTATGCCAACAATCACCACAATTACTACTTACAGAACTGCTTGGATTCTTGACCTAGGATAGCCATTGAAGCCATAGCGCTCATGGTCATGCTAGAATTTTCATCAGTAAACTTCTCTTCTTTGACGTAACGTGTCAGCAACGCTTTTCTGTTGTCCAGAAAGAATTTATTTTACAAGTCAAGCTTGTAAGGTTGAGTGGTATTTTTAGTTGCCATTTTCAGACTCGCATCAACCGTCTGATTTCTTAGAAATTTTCACTAAAAACATGTCTCTATCTATATTGTAAAGCTTGCTCTAAAATTTGTCAAGAATGAATTTAAGTTTCTTATAAAATTCATAAATAAAACTTTTTTTGGATTAATTAACAGCAAGTTGCGTCAATAAAATAGCTAAAAATTACTTTTTATTCTATTTGCTCTTTTTACTCTTTCAAAATTACTGACAGATATTTTTTTGTTCAATTTAGTCCTTTTGTCAGTAGATTTTTCAAAAAAAGAACCGATTAGGTTCTTTTTGTATATAATGAACTTTTTAATGTCTTTGCTCGATATTTTGCTTTGTTTTGTAAGCGAGAAAGTCGCGCGCAACATCTTTATCAAAGTCATTGAGTTGTTTAATCACTTGATTTTGAATGGTTTCAATCTCAATTTTTTCAAAAGATAGCTCAGCAATTACTTTTTCAACGACCTTAGTGACATTATTGGCAATCATATTGGCATGGAGTGGTTTGTCTTTATACTTACCATTGATTGCTGCTTTAAATACTGCTGTTTGAATCCGGAAACTATCCCAGTCAACGACATGACCGTTACGTTTGATGACAACTTTATTAACTAATTTTGCTTGCATCATTTTCTCCTCATTTTTTAATCTTCTTACAAAACTATTATAGCAAATTTTTTAGAATTATTTAAAAGTTTCGACGATTAATACGATATTGAGTAGGGTTACAAAAATCCCCGTTGCTAATAAAAGCCACTTAGTGAACCAAACGTTCTTATATTTCCCCATCACTTTTTTAGAACTTGTCAAATAAATTTTTAAAAAGATGGTAATTGGTAATTGAATACTCAGGAAAACTTGTGAATAAATTAAAATATTGAATGATGACGTTACAAAACTCAATCCACAAATTGCAAGAGTTGCACCAATAATTGTAATTAAAACGCCTAACTTACTGTGAGGATCTTAGGCATCATAAGGTTCTGCAAAGATTCCTGCAAAAATTGACCCTCCTGCCATTCCAGCTGTGACTGACGAAGCAACTCCTGCAAAAAGAAAGGCAATGGCAAAGAGAATAGCAGCTACTGGACCAAGCAGAGGAACAAGCATTTCTTGAGCCTGACTAATTTCGGTGACGATACGTGGGAAAAATAAAGCGGCAGCAATGATAATAATCGCAGAATTAATGACCCAACCTAAAAACATTGAAAAAATTGTATCAAAGAATTCAAAACGTAATTGTCTTTCCATTACAGCTTCGTCTTTTAAATTCCACTGACGGCTTTGAATGACTTCCGAGTGCAAAAATAGATTGTGAGGCATAACTACAGCCCCTAAAGCTGACATAATAATAGGCATGGATTTTGCATCAACGAAAGGAATGACCATTCCTTTTGCTGCCTGCCCCCAGTTAATATGAGGAATAATAAAAATCTCTAGCAAAAGCGCTATCCCAATCAAACTTACAAAACCAATAATTACTTTTTCAATCTTTGGATAAGAATTGCTGAATAAAAACCAGATAACCAAGCCAGCCGTTAAAATTGCACCTAGAACAATTGGTAATTTAAAGAGCATTTGCAAAGCTATCGCTCCACCCAAAATTTCGGCAACTGCTGTTGAAATAGATGCTAGGACTCCTGTCCCCAAAATAGTTCTACTGAGCCAGGGCCTGAGATATTGGGTCGCATTTTCTGATAAACATTTCCCTGTGACAATTCCCAAGTGAGCCACATTATGCTGAAGAAACGCCAACATAATTGTTGATAAAGTGATTACCCAGAGTAGTTTATAGCCAAATTGCGAGCCTGCTGCTAGGTTAGCCGCCCAATTCCCAGGGTCAATAAAGCCGACCGCAACAATTAATCCAGGACCAACATATTTCAAAAAATCAAGTGCAGGATGTCTTTTATCTTGTAAAAATCGCCTCATTTTTATCTTTTTCATTTCCACTTCCTTTTGGACAATTATAGCATGGAGCTTTTGAGAGTTCAACCTTACAAAATAAAAAACCGTCAGTAAATTTTACTGACGGTCATTAAAAATAATTGATTATTTAGCAACGATGAAACGGTCAGCATCATCCATGAAAGTTTTTTTACCAGCTGGTGCTTCGATTGAACCAAATACGAGTTGTCCACGAAGTTTCCAGCTTTCTGGAAGATTCCATTCTTTAGCAACTGCTTCGTCAATCAATGGATTGTAATGTTGCAAGTTAGCACCTAAGCCAAGTTCAGCAAGTGCTGTCCAAACGTTAACAGAAATAATTCCTGAACCTTGTTCTGACCAAACTGGGAAGTTATCAGCGTAAAGAGCAAATTGTTCTTGAAGGTTTTTAACAACCGCTTGATCTTCAAAGAAGAGAATTGTTCCAAATGCCGCTTTAAATCCATCAAGTTTTGCACGTGTGTTATCCCAAGCTGATTCTGGAACACCTTGTGCTTCCATAGCAGCTTTAAGTTCTGGTGCAACAATTTCATCCCAAAGCTTATCTTGAGCATCCCCAGTCAGAATCAAAAGACGTCCTGTTTGTGAATTGAAAGCTGTTGGTGAAAAACGAACTGCTTCTTTAATTGTTTCAATAACTTTTGCTTCATCTTGAACATTTCTTCCAAGAGCGTAGATTGTGCGACGGTTTTCTAATGATTTAATGAATGACATAATAATTACTTCCTTTTTTGTTTTATTGTTTACATCTGTAATCTTATCAAATAAATTTACACTTGTAAACTATTTTGATTCAAAAAATTACTTTTTTTATAAAATAAAAAAATCCCCTATCTAAAAATAAGGGAATTTTTCTTATTTTGTACCGAACAAACGGTCACCAGCGTCACCAAGACCTGGAACGATATAACCATGTTCATTAAGTTTTTCATCCAAAGCTGCTGTATAAATTTCGATATCTGGATGTGCTTCTTGAAGAGCTTTTACACCTTCTGGTGCGGCAACAAGACAAACGAATTTAATATTTTCTGCTTTAGCATTACGTTTTTTAAGAGAATCAACTGCCAAAATTGCTGAACCACCTGTTGCAAGCATTGGGTCAACAAGGAAAATTTGACGGTCAGCAATATCTGCTGGAAGTTTTACTAAATACTCAACTGGTTTAAGTGTTTCTTCATCACGGTACATTCCGATATGTCCCACACGAGCAGCTGGAATTAATTTCAAAATCCCATCAACCATCCCGATACCTGCACGTAAGATTGGCACAATCGCTAATTTTTTACCCGCGATTTGTTTAACTGTCGTTTTTTGAACAGGTGTTTCAATTTCGACATCTTCGAGAGGTAAATCTCTTGATACTTCGTAGGCCATAAGCATTCCGATTTCGTCAACAAGCTCACGGAATTCTTTTGTTGACGCCTCTTTACGACGCAAGATTGAGAGTTTGTGTTGAATCAATGGATGTTCTACGACTTGAAATTTTGACATTTTGATTTTCCTTTCGCTAGATCCCTTTGCTAAGCAAAGTTCAGATTTGTAAACTGCCATTATATGGCAATTTTGCTAATTTTAGGCAAAATTTTTTAGAGCATAGCAGATGGTGCCATTCTCTAAAAGCATTTTTTCTATTTTACCACTTTTTCAGTCTTTTTTGGGGAATAAGATGAAATTTTAAAAATTATTTTTTCCTTAATTATCATATTTTTTCAAGACTAACTTGATTAAAAATGGAGCTAGGACAGTTGCTAAAATTATGACAATGACCAATTCAGAATAAACTTCATCAGTAATAATGGCACTTGTCAGTCCAATTTGTGACACAATCAAGGCCATTTCTCCACGTGAAATCATTCCCGTCCCAATCAGCATACTTTCCCCGGTACTCAATTTATTAGATTTCCCAACAAAATAGGCAGGAATAAATTTGGTCAAAATCGCTAGAAGTGTAAAGAGCAAAATAATCCATGGATGATGAATTAAACTGTCAAATTGAACGGATATGGCAATGAGTACAAAGAAGACTGGGATAAAAATCACATACCCAATGGCTGAAGTATATTCTTCAATTTTATGACTGACTTCTGTTTGTGAAATAGCAAGTCCTGCAAAGAAGCTCCCTATCACGGCTGACATTCCCACACTATCTGCAAGTAAACTCAATCCTAAACAGATGATCAAAGCAACAATCGTATTCTTGTTGGCGATTGGCAGTTTTTGGACAAACTTCCAAAATCTGGGAATCAATTTATGGACAACAAATAAAAAGGCAAAAAAGAGAAGTTCAAGTAAAAACTGGAAGAAAAGATGAGTCCCAGACCCTCCATTTTTGAAACTGGTAAAAATTGATAAAATCAAAACGGCTAAAATATCATCAACAACCGCTGCTCCTAGAATAATTGAACCTGCACGTGTACTGAGTTTTCCATATTCTTGCAAAACTTCAACGGTAATTGAAACCGATGTTGCGGCAAAAACAATTCCGTAAAAGAAACTCGTAGACATTCCGTAGCCAAAACTAAAAGCTACTAGACCAAAAACTATTAAAGGAACAATCACACCGCCAATGGCTACAAGCATTGATGCTTTGAAATTTTTCTTTAAAACCGTTAAATCACTCTCAAGACCCGCTAAAAACATGAGTAAAATCACACCGATTTCTGACATCACTTCTAAAACATGTCCGCTATGAACAAGCCCTAAAACTGACGGAGCAATCAAAATTCCCACAAGCATCTGTCCAACAACAGCAGGAATTTTAAGACGCCGTGAAGCAAGGGTTGCAATTAGCGAGGCAATTAAAACAATTGTAAGTTGTAAAATATCATTCATAAGTTGATTATATCATAACCGATAAGACGAAACGAGTTTTTGTCTTATTCGATTTTATCTCTTATGACCGAACGAAGCACAGGATAGCTGTTGCCAGTTTACTGGCTTACAGATATGCTAGTTGTTTTATCTAGAAACGATAATTTCCTGCTGAAGTGAGTGTGGCTCGACTTGTGGTATTAACCACTTAGCGAGAGTGGACATTGCAGCGAAGCGAAGATAGCATGTTATAACCAGTGAAGCTTAAAGATCCTTTTTCAACTAAAATCGTTAAATAGCAAAGGTTTCGACAAGTCTTTTTGTTGCCTCCTCAATTAAAGAAAATGGGGCTGCAGCATTCAATCGGGCATGAGCCTGTCCTGCCTGTCCAAAACTTGCTCCTTTATTTAAAATAACTTCCACTTCTTCTGATAACTTTTTATCCAATTCTTTATCATTTAATTTATAGTCAGAAAAATCAAGCCAAACTAAATAAGTTCCTTGGGGTTTCATCACTTTTATTTTCGTTTTTTGATGAAGTTCTGACTCAACATAAGTAATATTTTTTTCCAATACTTCTTTGAGTTCACTCAACCACTGTGCCCCTTTATTGTTAGCAACTTGAGTTGCAAGCATGCCTAAACTGCTGATTTCTTGTTGATTATTCATTAATCTTCTTTGTAAGTATTTCTCGCGTAAATTTTTATTTTCAATAATTGCATAAGCACATTTTACACCAGCAATATTAAAGCTTTTAGTGGCCGAGGATAAAAGAACTGAAAATTCTTTGAAGTCTGGAGCAATCTTATTGAAAGTATTGTGTTCATGCCCAAACAGAGTCAAATCTTGGTGGATTTCATCTGAGACCAACAAAACATTGTGTTTTTGACATATTTGACCAATTTTTAGCAATTCTTCTTTGGTCCACACGCGCCCACCCGGATTGTGAGGGTTACAGAGAATATATAATTTTACGGAATTTTCAACAATATCTTTTTCAAAAGTTTTGAAATCAATTAAAAACTCGCCATTTTTTTCAAGAAGAGCATTCTCAACCAATTTTCGATTATTTAATTTAACTGTTCGAGCAAAGGGGGGATATACAGGGGTATTGATTAAAACAGCATCATTTTCTTTCGTTAGTGCTTGAATGGCCAGACCAATTCCTGGAACAACTCCTTCAACTAGTATTAGACTTTCTTTAGAAAATTCATACTGATGTTGATTTTTTTCCCAATTTTGCACACTTTCTATCAGGCTATCTTCCACATAAGCATAGCCATAAACACCGTAATCAGCGTAATCATGGATGCTTTGTTTAATTTCTGGCAAGGCCAGAAAATCCATATCAGCTACCCATAAGGGAAGTTTATGGGGATTTTCTTTTATTTCTTGCCATTTTACAGAATTATGTTCAAGTCGATTTGGAATGGTTGTAAAATCATATTTTGTCATTTTTATACTCTCTTCTTTTTCCTTTCTGTCAGTAATTTTTATACTGACAGAGTCTAATTTTAACACTTACGGATTTATTTTCTTACTGACATAAGATGCCTGTTATTGCCTTACCCTTTTATCATTCGCTTACGACTTGTGTCGGTGCTTTAGCACCTTACAGCAAGTAGACATTCGAGCGTAGCGAAGATTAGTGGATAGAGAAAAGGCACAGCGAAACTCAGAGCCCATGGATAGCTATTTACAGATATGTTAGTTCTTTCATCAGTAAATATTTAATTTTCTAGTGCTTCTTTAAGGTCTTCTATTAAATCACGTACATCTTCTATACCAATAGAAAGGCGAAGCAAATCATCAGTTAGACCATAACTTTCTCTAATTTCAAGTGGAATATCATGGTGGGTTTGTTCTGCAGGATAGGTAATTAAAGACTCAACACCTCCTAAACTTTCAGCGAAAGTAAAAACTTGTAAGTGATTTAAAATGTCTGGAATTTTATTTCTGTCAATCACCTTTAAAGAAATCATTCCTCCCAATCCCGGATAGAGCACTTCTTTTACTGACGGAAGTTTTTTTAGAAAAGCCACAATTTTAAGCGCATTTTTAGTTGCTCTTTCCATTCTCAGGCTTAAGGTCTTTAAACCTCGCATGACGAGATAACTATCAAAAGGAGAAAGAACTGCTCCAGTAGTATTAAGTTTATAGACTAATTTTTCATAAAGCTTTTCATCATGAACAATGACCGCTCCAGCCAAAACGTCGTTATGCCCTGACAGATATTTTGTCGCCGAATGAATGACAATGTCAGCCCCCAGCTCCAATGGTCTCTAATAGATTGGAGTATAAAAAGTATTATCAACAATCACTTTCGCATGATTTGCTTGCGCCTTGTTAGCAATCTTTTCAATGTTATACTTAATCATCATTGGATTTGTTGGACTTTCAATATAAACAATATCGGTCGATTCATCAATTAAATCAAGCATTTCTTTTTCATTATTGGCATAAGAAAATGAAAAACGTCCTTCTTTTTCTTGTTCGTCAAACCAGCGAAAAGAGCCACCATATAAATCTCTAGAGGCCACGATTTTAGCTACAACAGGAAAAACTTCAAATGCTAAAACAATTGCAGCCATTCCTGACGAAGTTGCCAAAGCGAATTGTCCTGATTCAATTGAAGCAAGTGCTTCTTCTAAAGTCGCTCGTGTGGGATTTTTCGTTCGAGTATAATCAAATCCAGTCGATTTCCCATATTCTGGATGTTGATAGGTCGTTGAAAAATGCAAAGGACCGACTAAAGCCCCAGTAGCTTCATCTTGCCGAATTCCAACTTGTGCCAATAAAGTATCTAATCTTTTATCCATAAATTTTCTCCTATAAAAAAATCTTTATTCTACTCTTTTTGATTAAAATCATAATTCTCTTCACCGCAATGATGACCAAGACGTTCTCCCAAATAGGGCGTTCCTTGATAAACGGCATAATTCAGCCAATTTGAAAAAAAGAGTGAGGCAGCTGAAGCCCAGCTCATTTGTGGTTTCTCCTTATCATTATCTTTTGGAAAATAATTTTTAGGGAGAGCAGGCTTTAAGCCTTCTTTCTTATCTCTTTCATATTCCCAAGCTAGAGTTTCTCGGTCGTATTCTAAATGACCAAAAAGATAAACTTCACGTAAATTTTTTTTGGCTAAAATAGAAAAACCAGTTTCTTTGGATGTTGACAAGACTTCTAAATCAGGAATTTTATTTATTACTGATGGGTTCGATTGGGCATATCGCGACTATGGATAATAAAAAGAGTCATCAAAACCTCTAAATAATGGATTTTTAGGTTGCTCTACTGAGCTTTTATAAATACCACACAATTTTTGTGGAAGATTTTCTTTTGTTACCTCATAACGGGCATAAAGTGCTGCTTGTGCTCCCCAACAAATATGTAAACTAGAATAAACATGGCTTTTTGACCACTTCACAATTTCTAAAAACTCAGACCAATAATCGACTTCCTCAAATTCAAGTTGCTCAACAGGTGCACCTGTTATAATCAAACCGTCATAGTAGTCATCTTTAATTTCAGAAAAAGATTTATAGAAGGAGTCCAAATGCGATTGCTTAGTATTTTTGAATTCATGACTAGCCATAAACAAAAAATCGACATTAATTTGAAGTGGAGTGTTTGATAATAAGCGTAAAATTTGCCGCTCAGTAATCAATTTACGTGGCATGAGATTGACCACCAGCAAATTCAAAGGGCGAATATTTTGATTTTTCGCTCGTTCATTATCCATAACAAAGATATTATCTGCTCTCAGCTCATCAATGGCAGGCAGACCTTCAATCACTTTTACTGGCATCTCTCACTCAACTTTCACATAGAATTAGACTCAATTATAGCCCTTCATGATTTATTTGCAATAGCCTCGTATTATAATTCCGTAATGGGATAATTTAAAAATTTTAATCTAATAATAAAACTTGCCTAAGGCAAGTCTTATTTTATGATTCGAGAAATAATTTTATCGTAAATGATTCTCATTTCTTTCTCAGAAGATTTTTCCGAAAATTCTTCTAAAGGAATCCAACCTAAACCATCTGTTTCATCTGTATTCTTTTGAAGTGAACTATTTTCCTTTGCTTCAAATAAAAAAGTGACATTTAGATGAATATGAGCGCTGACATAACCATACTTACGGTGAATGTGACCAAAAACAGGCAAGGCTTCAATCGAAATCGGTTTTTCTGAAAGCTTTCTAAATCCTTGAAGTCCCGTTTCTTCTTGAACCTCTTTTTCTGCCACAGCTAATAAGTCAGAATTGCCATCAGCATGACCACCTACCCAACCCCAGCTTTGATAAATTTTATGATAAATCCCTAAAATCTTATCATGGGCTTCATTAAGAACAAAAGCACTGGCTGTAAAATGAGCAATTGAATCCCGACTTAAATTTTCTTCATCAGCTGCAAATTTTTGAAAAACTTTAAGGTCAATTTGTTCTTGCTGACCTTCTGGCACAAAATTTTCTAATAACTTTTCTATTTTATTTTTCATTTTTCACCTCACAAAACAATCACAATAATACTCATTAAAATCAAAGAAATAAACATGGATAAACTAATGACAAGTCCCGCCAAAGCCTTATCATTCCCAAGCTCTATGGCTTGAATCATGTGCAAAAAGGACATCGGACAAAAAAAATTAACAAGAGAACTTCTTTTATTATGGCTGGAAAAGGAGCGAAAAAATAAACCAAACTAGCTAAAATAAAAGCTAGTAAATAACGCCAAGTCAATATTTTCAACAGAAGTTTTAATTTTCCTTTCGGCAAGCGAAATTCCATAAAAAGTCCAATTGTAAAAATTGATAACAATGTATTAGCATTTGCCAATGGTCGAATTGGAATCAGCCAATCATCAGGAAAAGATAAGCCAAAAATCGCTAAAATAAACATAAAAATATAAACAACAAAGGGTGGATTACGAAATAAGACGCCAAATATTTCTTGCAAAATAAAGCCGTGTTTCTTTCGGCCACTTGAAAGTTCAACAATTGCTTGAGTCGTTCCAGTCACCATTAAGGAATTACCCATATCAAACATGGCTAAAAAAGGAATAGCCGCTGGAAAAAAGCTTGAGACAAAAGGAATTGAAAAATTTCCAATGTTATAGCCCGATAAATCAAACATATAAAGGCCACGTTCTTCCACACTAGCCTTTCGTCCAATAAATTTCCCCAGAAAAACCAAAAAGAGATTAGAAAAAAGTCCCATAAACATCAGAATAAAAAAGATGCCAGAGAGCTTTGTATGATTTACTCCGATTAATATCGTTGCTGGTAAGGTCAAGTAAACAACCAATTTAGAAGTAAGGGCTCCATCTTCTTGGCGAAGCAGACCGATTTTTTTGAGTAAAAGGGCTAAAAACAAAACAAGCAGAATACTCAAGGCATTGAGAAGAATTGTGGTCATTAGAGTTTTACTTTCTATCAGTAGTTTTATCTTCTGTCAGTAATTTCGTAATGCTTATTTTACTGACAGCACGTCTAAATTAATTCTAGCATTTTTTTAAATAAAAACTCCCGTAAAAATACGAGAGTAGTCAATTAATTGATTTCAATAGTATATTCGCAAGAGAAGCTTCCCTCTGGCGCTAATTGATTAATCCCAAATTTCGTTGTGATGTCGCCGTCAGTATTTTCATCGTCAGCAATTCCAGACCATGGCTCAATACAAACAAATGGTGCTTCATTTGGATAAGGTGACCATAAGCCAAAATAGGGCATATCTTTCCAAGTCACAGTAACCCCACGTTCATCTAATTTGTTGGTCAATGAAACTTTCATCTCATCTGATGATGTATAAACTAGAGCATCTTTATCAAAAAGTTCTCTTGTTAATGGAAGAGTATTTACTTGCGTCTCCACTCTTTCATCTAATTTCAATGTTCCTGATGGTGGGTCAAGCGGAATAAAAGTTCGTTTTTCATCTGGTGAAACAGTTAACTGATAGTCTTCAAAAGTCCCATTTTTCAAGGGGACATTAAATGCTGGGTGAGCCCCAACACCAAAAGACATGAATTTTTCGTCTTCATTTTTCACTTCGTAACGGACTCTGATTTTATTTTCCACCAATTTGTAAGAAACTCGAAAGTTAAAATGGAAAGGATAGTGATTCAAGCTATCTTCATTATCACGGAGCTCAAAAACGAGTTCATTATCGGATTTTTTAATTAATTCAAAATCATTATCACGTGCAAAACCATGTCCACCCATTTGATAAGTTTGCTCATTATAATGATATTGGCCATTTTTTAATTTCCCAACGATTGGAAAGAGAACTGGAGCATGACGTCCCCAAAATTTTGGATCGGCCTGCCATAAATATTCAATATCATCATGTTGGATGGAATGCATTTCTGCCCCAAAAGTGTCCACAATAACACTCAATTGGTCATTTTTCAAAGTGTAATTCATAAAAAACTCCTTAATATTTTTATCTTCTTTCTATTTTACCATTTTTACTGACAAAAATTTCTGTCAGCAAAAAAACCGTGTAAGCACGGTTTAATCTTTTCTTGGTTTATAAAAGTTACGATTAGATAAAGCCCAAACCCGCTGACTAAATTGACCAGGGTCGAGCGTTTGAGTCGCCGTAGTCATCATCATCATGTTGGCATCCATGACATCAATTTGATGAATCGTTTCTGCTTCCATAATTTGTGGACGAACAGGACTACCATACTCCAACTCCCCATGATGGCTCAATAAACAATGACGAAGCATCAATAAGTCTTCATTATCATCATCAAATCCAAGTTCAATGGCGGCTTTACTCACTTCTTCATCAATCAAAACAATATGTCCAATCAAGTTTCCTCTTAAAGTATAAGAAGTATTTTCGGCACCTGTAAATTCCAAACATTTTGCCATGTCATGAAGTAATACACCAGCAAACATCAGATTTTCGTTGAGTTGTGGATAAACTTCGCAGACTTTTTCTGCTAAATGAAGCATGGTTGTTGTATGATAAGCAAGCCCTCCTTCAAAGGCATGGTGATTAGTTTTGGCTGCAGGAAATTCATAAAATTCCTTATCAAATTTTTTCAAAATCGTGCGTACAATTCGATTTAAGGTTGCATTTTCAATTTTAAAAAGAATCGATTGAACATATTCACGTAAATCTTTTTCTTGAACAGGTGAGCTTTCCCGATAATCGTGAGGTTGATTGGGTTCACTATCTGTCGCTAAACGCAATTGTATTTTATTAACTTGAGGCATTCCATTATAGAGTTCTTTGAGCGCCTTCATATGCACGACCCGACCAGCTCGAAACTGTTCAACCGCTTTTGGATTAGCATCCCAAATATTTCCATTGATTGTTCCCGTTCGGTCTTGAAAACTCAAAGCTAAAAAGTCTTTCCCCGCCCGCGTTTGACGTAATTCAACTGATTTAATCAGGTAAAATCCTTCAAAAAATTCGCCAATTTCTAAGTTTTTAATGAGCACCATGTTTTCTCCTTTAAGATGTAAGCCCGACTCTTTGGGTGACCTAGCCAAGCGATATAAAATATTAATACTTTGTCAATCTAAATCCAAAAGTTTGCTGCTTTCACTATCATCTATCCGGTCAATATTCGTCAGCGCTTTTTTCATGACATTTGTTCTTGTCGTAATCAGATTATTAATTTCTTTTTCTGATTGCTGAATTTTTTGTTGAACTTTGATGAGCGAACCTTCAAATTTATCAAACTCTGTTTTGACTGCTCCTAGCATTTCATAAACTTCAGCTGATTTTTGTTCGATTTGCAAGGTTTTAAAGCCCATTTGCAAACTGTTTAAGACGGCGGTCATCGTCGTTGGCCCTGTCACATTGATCTTATAGTCACGGCTGATTTGCTCATAAAGTTCAGGATTATTAACCACTTCCATAAACAGCCCTTCAGTTGGTAAAAACATAATGGCAAAATCCGTTGTTTTTGGCGGGACAATATATTTTTCACTGATTGATTTAGCTTGAGCTTTAACAGCATTAAACAATGCTTTTCTCGTCTTATCAATTTCCAGGGGTTCATTAGATTCCAAAGCCATTTGCAAGCGTTGATAATCTTCCATGGGGAATTTTGAGTCAATTGGAAGTAAGAGTTCTGACCCCTCTGATTTTCCAGGCAAAATCAAGGCATAATCCACAGCGTTAGCGCCCTGAATATTGACTTGTTCTCGATATTGACTGCTTGCAAACATCTGCTCTAAAATTCGTCCTAGCTGAATTTCACCAACAATCCCACGTGTTTTAACACCCGTCATTACCTTTTGCAGGCTGTCCACATCACTGGCAAGATTTCTCATTTCTCCCAAGCCCTCTTCGACATTTTTCAAATGTAAAGTGACCTGTTCAAAAGATTGTGAAATTCTGCGATTCAATGTTTCTTGCAATTTTTCATCGACCGTTTCCTGAATTTGACTCAATCTCTTATCGTTAGAATCTTGTAATTCTTTAAATTTACGGTCAAATTTGTCTGTCATTGCCTCTGTCAGTTCTGACAGTTTTGTGACCGTTCTATCGGTAGATTCTACCAAACTTACAGAGATTTTTTCTAATTTTTGCTCATTTGAACTTTGCAAATCTTTAAACTGCCAGTCAAACTTGCTATTGATATTTTCTGTCAGTGTTGAAAAATCATTATTGACCGAGCGTAAACTACTTGAAAGTTCTTGTCGATTTTGCGCCAGTTGCTGATTAACATCCGAGCGCATTTCCGCTAAATTTTGATTAAGATAATTTAACTGATGACTCGTATTTCCTTTGTCAGTCTTTTTGAAAAAATTGGCAAGGGACAGTAAAATCAAAAGTATGAGTAATATGATAATAATAACTTCCATCTTGATTTTTTATTTTCCTATATTTCTAACACATTTAAATGAAAGCCCGAAGTTACTGACAGAAAAACTGTCAGCATCCTCGTAGCTCTTTATAAGTTCTCACGAAGTTTTTCGATGTTTTTTTCTACTTCACCATTAAAAACAAACGACCCAGCAACAAACACATTGGCACCAGCAGCTTTTGCGACTTGAATTGTTTGGTCGTCAATGCCACCATCCACTTCAATTTCAAAATTAAGCTTTTTGTCAGTTCGAATTTGAGTGAGTTCACGTACTTTATCCATCATTTCAGGAATAAATTTTTGACCGCCAAAACCAGGATTGACTGTCATCACTAAAACCATATCCACAAGTGGTAAGACGGTTTTAATCGCCTCTACAGGAGTTCCAGGATTAATCACTACCGAAGCTTTCATTCCAGCATTCTTAATTTTTTGCAGCGCTCCATGGATATGATTGGTTGCTTCAACATGAATACTCATGCTATCTGCACCTGCTTTTGCAAAGTCATCCACATATTTTTCTGGATTCTCAACCATCATATGAGCATCAAAAAACAAACTTGTTTGCGAGCGAAGTGCCGAAACAACTCCGGCTCCGAAGGTTAAATTATCTACAAAATGTCCGTCCATCACATCAATATGTACAAGGTCAGCACCGGCAGCCTCTAACTGTTTAACATCTCTTGCAAAATTTCCAAAATCTGCTGACAAAATTGATGGAGCAATTTTATTTTTCATTTTTATCCTCTCTCTAAAGAATACTACGATTCTTATTTAAAAAACAACTCTCAACAAAAAAAATCACAAAACCCTTATTCACCACTATTATCTGATGATTCATCATGAAGTTCTTCTTTAACAATTGTCTTCCAAGCATCTCCCTCACGTTTGTGTTCTACAACGGTTGCCGCACGAACGCCAAGAACAATTGCCAAACCTAAAGCAATAACCGTTAAGAAATTCATCACAAAATTAGGTGTGCCATTTTTGAAAACAAACATTTCCAATACTTGGCAAAGAAGGGCAAAAAGAACCGCTAAAAAGGCTTCTGTTTTCAATCTTTTTTTCATTTTTCTTTATCCTGCGAACTCTCTAGGTCATTTTCTTTTGACTGACTCGTCAAGCCAAAAAAGACACGATTTAACCAAAAAATAACAAAGAAGGTCGCAAGAACTAAGAGAATAAACACGATAATCATCATTGTTTTGGATAAGTCATTTTTAAAATAAATTGCTAAAATCCAAGCTAAAACAAGAGCAAAAAAACCAGCCTGTTTCAACCAAATATTATCTTTAGCCTTGTTTTTTTCGTTTTTTCTCATAAGTTTCCCTCGTATGGTTGATTTCATCTAAAAGCTGTAAGTAATTTTCATAACGGCTTTCTAAAATTTCATGATTTTCAAGTGCAACTTTAACCGCACAGCTTGGTTCATGCGTATGTGTACATTCTCTGAATTTACAATTATGACTAATCTTTAAAATTTCTGGAAAAGCAGCGTTTAAATCTGGCTGATTGGTTACCTCATAATCTAAACTAGAAAACCCTGGCGTATCAGCAATTAATCCACCCGCTAACTCAAAAAATTCAACATGGCGAGTTGTATGTCGTCCACGCCCTAGCTTTTCTGAAGTTTCACCCGTTGCCAACTGCATTTCCGGTGCAATTTTATTTAACAAAGTGGTTTTTCCAGCACCAGTTTGTCCCATAAAAACAGTTACTTTTCCCGATAAATTACTGACCAAATGTTCAGCATCAAAGAAGACATCATAACCAATCTGTTCATAATTCCTTTTTATCTGCTCATAATCTGCCCGCTGATTAAAAGTTTTATTACTTTTCTCAGAACTCCCTTGGTCTTCTGTCAGCAAATCCATTTTAGAAATATAAATCATTGGATGAATGTTTTTATGTTCTAAGAAAACCAAAAAACGGTCCAAGAGATTTAAACTAAAATTAGGACTTACCGTTGACATAATAATCACCGCTTGGTCAATATTAGCAATTGATGGTCGAATTAAAGAATTTTTTCGCTCACCAATTTTTAGAATATATCCTTCTGAATTTTCTTCAGCAGAAAACTCAACAAAATCCCCTACAACAGGTTTCATTCCTTTTTTTCTGAAATTACCACGCGCGCGCGTCTGATAAACTTCACCTTCTGCCTCGACATCATAAAAGCCTGCCAAGGATTTGACAATACGTCCATTTTTTATCATGTTCTCATTATACCAAAAAAAGGCTTAACTGTAAGCCTTTCATTATTTTTTAAAGTTTTTTTAACTCAAAACAGTGATTTGAATATTTTTACGTCCCCAAGCGATTGCTTGGTCATTTGATGGAAAATGGACGTCAATGATGTTTCCAACAATTGCACCCCCAGTATCACCAGCAATTGCAATCCCATACCCCGGAACTTCAACGAGCGAATTCAAAGGAATGACACTTGGATCAACCGCGATACAAATTGGATTTTTACTTAAATCAATTCCAGTTGCAGTAATTCCATTTAAAGCATAAGCTGTTGCTTCTACGTTTAATGTGCGTCCGCCAGAAGTCGTTAACGATGAGTTGTTATTGTTAGTTGTTGTATTACTGTTAGTGTCAGCAGGCGTTTGAGTGCTTACTGAATTATTGCTTTCAGAACTTGAAGAATCTTTTGTTTTTTCTTGTTCAGCTTTTGTAGCAGCTTTCGCTGCAGCTTTTGCTTTCACGTCTGCTACTGATTTAGCCAAGGCTTCATCGCGAGCTTTTTGTTCTGCCGCAGCTTTTGCTTGCATTTCACTCAAAAGTTGTTTGTTTGAACTAATTTTATCTTTGAGTCCAGAAATATTACTTTGCAAAGCGTCAACCTGTCCTTGATAGTCATTTTGATTTTTCACAAGAGTTTCTTGAGATTCTTCCAATTTGACTTTCATTGTCTTTAGCGATTCTTCTTTTTCAATAAGAGATTTCGCTTGGTCGGATTCAGCAGTTAATACCACATGCAAGTTTGTTAAACGCATAACCATATCTGAAAGATTTTTTGATGATGCAACGATATCAATATATGATAAAGTTCCCCCACCATTTGCTTGCATTGCTCGCATTTGTTTCGCGACAGAGGCTTTAAGCTGAACAACGTCATTTTCAGTTTCAGAGATTCCTGTTTCCAATTCAGTAATCTTACTCTTTGACTGATTAACTTTTTGTTGGGCTTCTTGCGCTTGGCTATAAATCTTATTTGCCTGTGCAAGTTTACTGTCGAGCTGCGCTTGGAAGTTTTGTATTTCTTGGTTGACTTCCGTTTGAGAGCTGTCAGCATCTACTTTCGTCACTCCTAAGAGATTAACGGGTAGAACTGATAAAAGCATCAGTAAAGCTCCTACAAGTATTCCAACTTGTTTTATTTTTTCAGGAATTAAATTCTTCATACTTTGTCTATTCTAACATATCCCCCACGGTTTTTAATTGCATTTTAATTACCAATATTAACTGAAGTTTAAAATAAACACAAAAAGTATTTTTATAAAAAACTATCTATCCCTTGCAAGCTTATTTTCATTGTTTCTTTAATGATTTATATTTTGATAATCATCAAAGATGAAAAAACTCTATCAGTAACTACCGATAGAGTTTTTTACTGACAGCTTTGTCAGTAATCTTATTTTCTTTTAACGAATTTCTACATTTAATTTTTCAACAAGATTTTTTGTAATTTTATTAACAGCAGCCGTAATTTCATCATCAGTCATTGTATTTTCAGTCGGTTGGAAAGTTAGGCTATAGGCCATTGATTTTTTAGCAGCAGGTAAATTTTTACCTTGATAAATATCAAATAACTCAACTTGCTTAAGTGTTTTAACGCGACTTGATTTAATGACAGAAACGATTTGGGCATGTGTAACCTCAGCATCAATCAAAAGTGCAATATCACGATGAACTGCTTGAACTTTTGGAATATCATTAAAGATGGTTTGTGCTGTCAATTCTTCAAGCATCACTTCCATGTCGAGACTGGCAACATAAGTTTCTGCTACATCATATTTTTTAGCTGTAGCCGGATGAATTTGTCCCACAAAACCAGCCAGGCGACCATTGATGTTAATGACAGCAGTCCGTCCTGGATGCATTGCCGCTTGATTATTAGTTGGAACAAATTCAACTTCTTCGTAAGTTTCAAGAAGGTTTTCCACAATTCCCTTAGCATAGTAGAAATCCACAGGAACAGCTTGTCCGTTGTATGATTTATCCACAACATTTCCAGAAATAGCAAAAGCAAGATTTGGTACTTCTGTAGGACGAATATCATCTGCATTTGGTAAGAAAATATTACCAATTTCATAAATTGCTACGTCAGCATTTTTACGATTTTGATTGTAATTAACAATGTCCAAAAGTCCTGGAATCATATTTGCACGAAGTGTTTGACGATCTTCAGTCATTGGCATCATGAGCGATGTTGTTTCAAGCTCACCCACAAATTCAGTCGCTTTTTCTGGAGTCACAAGTGAGTAACCAATGACTTCATTAAGACCTGAACTTTCAAGTCCAGTTCTTACCGTTCGACGGAATTTTTGCATGTCAGTCAACTCACCAGCATTTTGTGAAAGAGGCAAAGTACTTGGCAAATTATCATATCCATAAATCCGAGCTACTTCTTCAACTAAATCAGCTTCAATATGAATATCCCAACGACGTGATGGAATTTCACAAGTAAATTTTTCTCCCTCAACTTCGACTCCAAAACCAAGTTGAACAAAAATTTTCTTCACAGTTTCAAGTGATAAATCTGTTCCTAAAGCCCCATTAACACGACTTAAAGTAATTGAAACTTTTGGTAACAGAGGTTGATAATCATTTGATTCAACAAGGCCTGAAAGAACTTTCCCGCCAGCCAATTCAACAATCATTGCTGCTGCAAAATCAAGAGCCTCACGAACTGTTCCTTCATTAATTCCTTTTTCAAAACGACTTGATGCTTCTGAGCGTAAAGCAAATTTTTGCGAAGTTTTACGAATTGAAGCTCCGTCAAACAAAGCTGCTTCAAGAGCAACATTTGTTGTTTCATCAGTAATCTCACTGTCTGCACCACCCATGACACCACCAAGCGCTACAGGAAGTCCATTTGCTGTGACTACAATATCAGAGTCATCTAATTCACGTTCAACATGGTCTAAAGTGGTTATTTTTTCACCAGTCTTAGCCTGACGAACCAAGATTTCATCAGAACCAAATTTGGCAAAGTCAAAACTATGCAAAGGTTGACCAAACGTCATCAATACATAATTTGTCACATCAACCACATTATTAATTGGTTTTACACCCGCATTCATCAATCGGTTTTGCAACCATTGAGGTGATTTCGCAATTTTAACCCCTTCAATCAAACGGATTTTATATGTTGGAACTTTATCTGTTTCAACCTTAACTGTAATTTTGCTTGCTGCTGATTCTGAAGCTTCTACTAAAGATTTTCCCTCAAGCTTAACTGGTAAATCATAGATTGCTCCAACTTCCCATGCTGCCCCGTTCATTGACAAAGCATCCGCACGATTTGGAGTGATTGATAATTCGATGATTTCATCGTCCATATCAAGATAAGGGAAAATACTATCACCAACTTTAGCATCTGCTGGCATTTCAAAAATACCATCTTCATGCTTCATTGGATTAATTTTTTCATCAATTCCGATTTCATCAAGTGCACAAAGCATCCCGAGAGATTCAACTCCACGAATTTTACCTTTTTTGATTTTATAATTATCCGCAATTCGAGCACCGACAAGTGCCACAATTACTTTCATCCCCACACGAACATTTGGCGCTCCACAAACAATTTGTAATGCTTCATCAGCCCCAACATTAACTTGTGTAATATGCAAATGTGTTTCAGGAATATCTTCACTAGAAAGAACTTCTCCGACAACAAGTTTTGACAAACCTTCTTGTGGGCTGGTAACTCCTTCAACTTCAATCCCAGACGTTGACATTTTTTGTTTTAATTCATCTGGCGTAGCCGTAAGATTTGGCACCAACTCTTTTAACCATTTATATGATACTAACATGTTATTTCAACTTTCTATTCACAGTTTTTTATACTATTTATTTTCCAAATCGCTCCATCGAAGGGAGTCCTCCCTTTTCGAATGTCGAAATCGACAATGCGACTAAAGCGTCAGTCGAATTGTTCTAAGAATCTTACATCGCCTTGATAGAATCCACGAATATCGTTGATTCCATAGCGTAACATGGCAATACGTTCTTGACCGAGTCCAAAAGCAAAACCAGAATAAACAGAAGAATCTAAACCAGACATTTCAAGTACGTTTGGATGGACCATACCTGCACCAAGGATTTCAATCCACCCAGTATGTTTGCAGACATTACATCCTTTACCCCCACACTTGAAACAAGAAATATCAACCTCAACAGATGGTTCAGTAAATGGGAAATAACTTGGACGCCAGCGTAGTTCACGCTCTTGACCAAACATTTTTTTCATGACAAGGTCAAGTGTTCCTTTAAGGTCAGCCATTGTGATATTTTTATCTACAACCAAGCCTTCAATTTGATGGAATTGATGACTGTGTGTAGCATCATCTGTATCACGACGATAAACACGACCAGGAGCAATCATACGCAAGCCCCCTTTTGAAAAATCATGAGCATCCATTGTCCGAGCTTGCATTGGTGAAGTATGCGTACGAAGCAAAACTTCATTGGTAATATAAAAAGTATCTTGCATATCACGAGCTGGGTGATCTTTAGGAAGATTCATTCGTTCAAAGTTATAATGATCGGTTTCGACTTCATAACCATCAACAATTTCATAACCCATTCCAAGGAAAATTTCTTCAATTTCTTCTTGAGTTTGAGTTAAAATATGCCGACTTCCTTTTTTTTGAGCTTTTCCAGGTAAAGTAACATCCAAACTTTCAGACTCCAAAGCCGCGTTCATCACTGCTTGTTCAATTTCAAGTTTTTTCGCTTCAAATTTCGCTCCAAATTCATCACGAAAAGCATTAGCAAGTGCACCAATAACTGGTCGTTCTTCATTTGTTAAATCTTTCATCCCTTTTAGGATTTCAGTCAACTCTCCTTTTTTACCAAGCATTACTGTTCTAAGATTGTTGAGCGTTTTTTCGTCTGCAACAGAGAGTAAGTCAGACAAAGTCCGCTTGCGAAGGTCTTCAATTTTTTCTTGTAAGTTCATTTTTATCCTTTCAACTTATAAAAAATATATATTTAAAATTAGACAAGGTCCATATAAAATATGGAGCTTTAGGGAGATTTGAGCAATTTCTATTTAATAAAGAAAAAAATACCACAACTTTCATCTCCAAAGGAGCGAAAACCGCGGTACCATCCTATTTTATCACTTAATTTTTTTATTTAATTACCATAAAACTTTTTTAAGATTATCCTTCTAAAGAATTCCTCTCAAAAATAGCTTTTATTCGTAAGGTGAACTTCAAATATCACTCCATATTATGGCTTTCAGTCGGTGACCATAACTCCCTTAAATTTCGTAAATAATTTACTCTTCTTACTTATAAGCTTAATT
Organism: Lactococcus cremoris subsp. cremoris NBRC 100676; assembly: GCF_001591705.1. Taxonomy (GTDB): domain Bacteria; phylum Bacillota; class Bacilli; order Lactobacillales; family Streptococcaceae; genus Lactococcus; species Lactococcus cremoris. The sequence continues at coordinate 24,353 of NZ_BCVK01000040.1, forward strand.
TTATCACTTTCATTCAATTTGTCAACTTTAAAAATGTATTTTTTATGCTTGACAAATTTCTGCTTCTTTTTTATAATAAATATATATTTAAAACATGTTTTTAAAACGTGTTTGTAGAAAAGAGAATAATAAATGAAAAAATTTACTAACTTAGATGATTTTATCGGAACACATTTTATCTACACTTATGACAATGGCTGGGAATATGAACTTTATGTCAAAAATGAGAACACTATTGATTATCGTATTCACGGTGGCATGGTTGCAGGTCGTTGGGTTAAAAATCAAGAAGTTTCATTAGTGATGTTAACAGAAGGAATTTATAAAATTGCTTGGACAGAGCCTACCGGAACTGACGTTGCTTTAGATTTCTTGCCAAATAAAGAAAAAATGCACGGAATGATTTTCTTTCCAAAATGGGTGGAAGAACATCCAGAAATTACTGTTTGTTTCCAAAATGATTTTATCGAATTAATGCACGAATCACGTGAAAAATTTGAAACTTATCCTAAGTATTTGGTTCCAGAGTTTGCTAAAATCACTTATGTCGGAAAAGCTGGAAAAAATAATGATGATGTGGTTGCTCAAGCACCCTACCAAGGTATGACAAATGATATTCGCAACGGAAAATATTATAATACAAGCTATGAAATGATTAATAAATGATTTTATTCCTCAGAACTCAACTATAAAAGGTATCGAAATGTTCGATACCTTTTTTCCAAACTCTCCATTCTATAGAATACCTAGTCTTACCCGAATT
>NZ_BCVK01000041.1 GCF_001591705.1 Lactococcus cremoris subsp. cremoris NBRC 100676
ATATTACGGCTCTTTTTTAGAAGGTTGGATAATTTTTCATCACTTGACCTTCCGAAACTCCCAAACATTTCATAAAGGGGAGAATATAATCAATGTCTTCAATATTTTTCTTTTTCATCAATGAAATTCGACTAATGCCTTGACTCACTTCAACGGTTACTTTATGGTCGTCATTGATGAAAAGATGAATACTATCGCAGGCTCCCTTATGGATACTTACGCCAAGAATTTTTCCGTCATGTACTTCACAAGTTTGAGCTCCTTGTAAGTAACTGTCCACAACTAATTTCATGACCTTAGTTTCAATTTTATGAGTTTTCGCGATTTGCTGATTGTCAGTTTGTTCTTGTTGGGCTATTTCCATGTTCATGTTTTTCATGGTTTGGCTCCTTTCCATTTCTTAGTTCTATTTTACCAAGTTTTTTATTAGAAAAAAATGATATGAAAATAAAATTTATTTAATACTTTGGTAAGAAGCTAACTTTTACTGACGGTCAACAAAAAAACTGACATAATCAGTCTTTTTGTATTTTATAAAGAAAATCAATGACCGCTTGGTTAAACTTTTCAATTTCTTCCAAATGTAAAATATGACCACAGCCTTCAAAAATTTGAAATTCAGAATCTGGATTTTTTTGTAGTTCACGCGCTGCTTGGGCATGAATAGCCGGAAAAATAGGGGATTGACCTCCTGAAAAAAATAAATGTGGCTTTTGTTCCTGAGTCAGTTGAGCTCGCCAGTCCTGTAAAATTACATTTTGCAATAAGGGACGAAACCGTTTAAAATCAAATGGTGTCATACCATGTCCTAAAGTGCGTTTAACTGTATCTGAAAGTTTTTTTTGAGTCAAGCGAGTTTTGGGGAAATCGTCAATAAAAGATGATAATTCTGTTAGTGTTTTCCCATATTGACCATTTAACCAGTCAGCTGATTTAAAAAAAGTTGGCGCTTGGTCTTCTGTGATTACTGCTCTTACATTTTCGTCAGTAAATAATTCTTCATAAGCCATAATTGTTGCCGCACCCATTGAATGTCCAATTAAGATGACGTTTTTTAGTTGCAAGTGGTCAATCAATTCTTTTAAATCCATGGCCAATCGATGTAAAGTCAAGCCATAATCAACTTTCTGTGAATCCCCATGTGAGCGATGATCATAAGTAATGACCCGGTATCCGGCATTTACGAAAGCCTCAATTTGTGCAAACCAAGTCACCTCACTTGATGAGTAACCCCCAATCAAAATAATAGGAGGATTCATTGAGCTTCCGTAATCATGAAAATTTATGTTTACTAAATCATTTGTGGTAAAAAAAGACATTTTTTTCCTCTCAAGTTTTTTCAATGCTTTCATTGTATCAAAAAATCTGCCAGGACTGGCAGATTCTGAACTCTTGAATTGCTGACAGACTCGTCAGTAATTCTCATTTTTTAATAATGGACTTATTTAAATTGAATTAACTCACATTATTCTTCCAACTGATTCCCATTTGAAGCAAAAACTTTTTTGAACCAATAAAATGATTTTTTTGGAATACGTTTAAGACTTTTAGGGTCAACATAAACAGCTCCATAGCGTTTATCAATATTTCCTGATGAAGCGGGAATATCAATTAAGCCCCAGCCAAGATAGCCCAGTACTTTGACTCCGTTAGTAAATATCGCTTTTTCCATAGCTTCCAGATGTCTTCGATGATAAGAAATTCTCAGGTCATCAGCAATTTCAGTTTTCCCATTCCAACTTTCTGACTGACCAATTCCATTTTCAATAGGAAAGACTGGTAAGCCAAATTCATTATATAATCTACTTATAATTCTTCTAAAGCCTTCTGGGTCAATGGACCAGTCCCATTGATTATGTTCAAGCAAGGGATTTAATTTCATCCCTTTAGTCAAATAAGAATTTGGCGCATCATTTTCAGACAATTGACTGGCATCTAATAAAACGGAACGGTAATATGAAAAAGAAATAAAATCAGAAATACCATTTCTTAAGATTTCATCATCTCCTTCTTGGAAATTCATATCAATTTCCTGATTTTTAACAAAAGTAATAACTTCATGTGAATAATGTCCAAAAGCGTAAACATCACAGAGATTCCGATTATAAAATTCATCAAATTTTCTGAGATATAAATTATCTTTAGGAGACGGACTGGCTGGATATATCTCTGTTGTCGCTAACATTCCACCAATTTTTCCTTCAAAATTCTGATGCAAAAATTGAACCAATTCACAATGAGCAAGCATCGTATGATGAAAAACAGTGTACATATCAGAGAGCGTTAGGTCTTTTTTCAAAACTCCTGAGTAATGCTCAAAGCCGTCAGCAAAATAAAGATTATGTTCATTGAAAACAATCCAATATTTTACTCTGTCAGCAAATCTTCTCATCATTTCTTGCCCAAACCGAACAAAAGCCTCTTTGACCTTTCGACTCAAAAAACCATCATACTTTTCAGCCAGATTTAATGGCATATCGAAATGATAGAGACAAATCATAGGTTCAATTCCGTGAGCAAGTAAATCATCAATTAATCGATTATAAAAAGCAATTCCTTCCTCATTAAATTCACCATCGCCGTCAGGTACAACACGTGACCAAGAAATCTGAAAGCGGTACATATTCATATTCATTTCTTTCATCAACTCAAGGTCTCGTGAATAGTCATGGTAATTATCATTAGTTACTTGCCAATCTTTAGCCCGACGCCCCGCAGTATCCACATCATAAACGGAAGGTCCTTTCCCCCCTTCATTCCAGGCTCCTTCGGTTTGCATTGATGAAGTTGAATTTCCCCAGAAAAAGTCTTTAGGCATTTTATCTTTCATTTATTTCTCCTTTTTATTTTATTAACTATAAATTTCTAAGTCTATTTCTAATAAAAAGAAATTCCGAAGAAAAAAGCTTCTTCGGAGTTTCTAAGCTCCTTATTAGTTTGACTAAGCAAGAGCTTCATCAGCGTCAGTTTTTGCTTCTTCTTCTAACAGCATTTTGTCATACTTTCTAGCAAATGGAAGATAAATCAAAATTGATTCTAAAAGTGCAATAACTTGTAGCACCGCATATTGCCAACCTCCGATTAAGAATCCAGAGATAATGGGTGGCGTAGTCCAAGGAGCAGCAACACCATTCATTGGCGGAACAATATGGAAATAAATTGCACTATAAACCGTTGCTGAAACCACAACTGGAACAAGGAAGAATGGTAGAGCAAGAACAGGATTCAATACAAGGGGCAAGCCAAATAAGAAAGGTTCATTGATATTAAATAAACCTGGGACTAACTCTACTTTACCAATTGATTTCATCTGTTCAGAACGAGCAAAGAAAATCGTAAAGATAATTAATCCAAAAGTAATTCCTGAACCTGAAAGATTAATAAAGTTATTATAAAATTCATTGGTCACAATATGAGCGCCATTAGCTAAACTTAGTTTGTGTGACTGATAAAGTGAAGCATTGGCAAAAGTATTTGGAATCAAGAAAGCAGAGGTAATAGCCCCCATAATAATCCCACCATGAACCCCAAAGAACCAGAAGAATGGAACTAAGAGTGAGATAATAATGATTCCGCCAAATGAGCCACCTAAGCCTTGTAGAGGAACTGATAACCAGTGGTAAATAAAGGTTACTGCATCAGTATGTCCAATTTTATCGAACAAAGCATAAATAACCGTAGCGGCGACGACAATTACTCCTGTTGGAATCATTGATGTAAATTGATTGGCAACATTTGAAGGAACTTGCTCAGGAAGGGTAATTTTCCAACCAGCTTTCATCATTGCCGAATAAGCCCAACCTGATAAAATACCGATAACGATGGCGGCTATCATTCCTTGACCATCATTCCAAGTTAAATTGAGCACTCCTGTCACTGGGTTATTCAAGAAAACTTGCATGGCATGAGGAAGCTTTTCAAAAGCAGCCGTTGCTTGGGCTCCCGTGAGATTTCCAATACCTGAAGCTTCTTTTCCAGTGGATAGAGCCGCCGTAATTGGATTTGCAATACTTAGAGATTGAACAATGAAAAATGCAGAAAGAGAAGTTAAACCACCTTGCAAAGCCACATCACCAAAACCTGCCTCTTTGACATAAGAATAACCAATCCCAACTGCTGCCCAGATGGCTAGAATACCAAACGAAACACTGAAAGCTTGTGTAAAAATAGCGGACCAGCCATTGTCTGATAACCATTTGGCAACAGGTGGAATTGGAATGTTCGCCAAAATTAAGAAAATTGACCCAACAATGATAAATGGCATCGCAAATAGCATCCCATTTTTCAAAGCCGTCATTGCTCGTGTATTCACGAATTTCATAATTGGCGGCAATACTTTATTATTTATGAAGCCGTTCATAAATAAACCTCCTTTAAGATGTGAGCCCGACTGTTCTGAAATGAGGAAAATTTTTGGTTCTGCACTTGTGCAGGTTTAAAATTTTATCTATCTACGCAGCAAGCTGCTACGCTGTCCATTCGCTCTAAGCGACTAAAGTCCGCAAGGCGAATCGCATTTTCACTCATTTCAAGGAGGGCGAACTCAATTGATTAAGATGTGAGAGGTGCTCGCTTAGAGACTATGGCAAATTTTATCATTTTTCATAAGTTTCTAGCACACCGAACTCAGTTAAATAAGATGAAGTAAAATGTCCTTTCAGACTTCTCTTTCACCAATTAAAATGTTTACAATACAATAATACCCCTTACAAAAATATTTGCAAGAGGTATTTTTATCTTTGTCACATGTTACAAGATTAGTTACGATTATCACTTTTTTCTATTGCTTGATGGGCCAAAATTTCAATAAAAGCAATGACAGGCAGTTGTGATGTCAAATTTTCAAGAGGGTCATAGGCAGAATATTCCGTTTGAAAGCCATAAGTCAGATTGATATTTGAAAGTTTGGATAATGTTGTTTCTGGATGATTAGTAATTGAAACAATCTTTGCGGAGGCTTCCTCTCTTAGTTTAACGACTCGTTCAATAATTTTATCAGTTTCACCAGAAGCTGATAAGACGATGCTTAAAACGTCTGGCGCCCCTTTTCCTTTGACGGCTTGATAAGGGTCAGAAATGGCGTAAGATTCCAGGCCAATGTTTGTAAAATAACGAGCTCCATATTCAGCTAAAGCGCCAGATGAACCCACTCCAATAAAGATAATATAGCGAGCTTCACGAATTAGTTTAACAGCTTCTTCAAGTTTTATCCCCGCTTCCTTAGAGGTTATTTTTCGTAAAAACAGATCGAGTTGCAATAAATTTTCATAATAATTAACTGGAATTTCTGATAATTGATTTTGATTTTTGAGATAATACTTTAATTCTACCCAACCTTCAAAGCCAAGTTTTCTAGTCATTCGCATGACTGTTGCAGTCGAAACATGAACTGCTTGTGCAAGTTGTCTGACTGACATTTTATCGATAGTTGATAAATTAGATAGGATGAAGTTGAAAGCCGCAGTTTCTAGTTCATTGAGCGTACGTACTTGCTCAGGTAAGAAATCAATCATTTTTACTGACCAAACCTTTCTATAAGTACTTCTGAGTTATTTTTGTAAGCCTGTCTTTTTAAAACGACTATGATTTACTGACAGAATTCTCTGATTCATTGATAAGTACTTTTTCAAAATAAAATAAGCTAGCTGACAAATTCGTCAACCAGCTTAGTTCACTTTTATACTTTAGCTATCAAAATATATTTACTGACAGCCAATCTTGTGGGTTTTATCTGATGAATATTCTAATTGTCATTTTTATTTTACAACAATATTAACCAATTTATTTGGAACAGCAATTACTTTGACAACATTTTTACCTTCAAGTGCCTCAGCAACGGCTTCGCGACCAATTTTCTCAAGTTCATCACGCCCTAAGTCTTTGGCAATTTTGATTTTTGCTTTCAATTTTCCATTGATTTGAACAACAATCTCAACTTCTGATTCAACTAATTTACTTTCGTCAAAAGTTGGCCAAGCGACATAAGAAATTCCAGCTTCATTCCCTAATTTTACCCAAAGTTCTTCGGCAATATGTGGTGCGAATGGTGCCAAAAGTTGAACAAATCCATTGGCATATTCCAAAGGTAAAATTTTCGCTTTATTTGTCGCATTGACAAAAATCATCAATTGGGAAATAGCTGTATTAAAATACATCAAGTCCAAACGCTCAGAGACATTTTTCACTGTTTCGTTATAAACTTTATCCAATTCTCCATTATTTTTGTCACTAATCTCTGAATTATCAATCATCCGAACGACACGATCAAGGAATTTACGAGCTCCTTCAAGTCCTTCTTCTGACCAAGGAATACTTGCATCAAGTGGTCCCATGAACATTTCATATACACGTAATGTATCAGCACCATAATGTTCCACAACATCATCAGGATTCACGACATTTTTAAGAGACTTAGACATTTTAGCTGGTGCTTGTTCAAGCTCTTCGCCCGTTTCCATATGGTAAAATCCACCATCTCGTTTTTCAACTTTGTCAGTTGCAACGAGTGCTCCACGATGGTCGCGGTAAGAAGTTCCCAAAATCATTCCTTGGTTAAAGAGTTTTTGAAAAGGTTCTTTAGTTGGCACCACTCCTAAGTCATAAAGTACTTTATGCCAGAAACGAGCGTAAAGCAAATGAAGAACCGCATGTTCAGCTCCTCCGACATAGATATCAACTGGCAACCATTCTTTGAGGAGCTCTGGATCAGCCAAGGCTTCAGTATTGTGTGGGTCGATATAACGGAGGTAATACCAACTTGAACCTGCCCATTGAGGCATTGTGTTCGTTTCACGACGACCTTTTACACCGTCTTCACGTGTAACTTCCAACCAATCTGTCAAATTAGCCAATGGTGACTCACCAGTTCCTGAAGGTTTGATGTCAGAAGTCACTGGTAAAACAAGTGGCAATTCATTTTCGGGTAGAGCAGTTGATGTTCCATCTTCCCAATGAATAATTGGAATTGGCTCACCCCAATAACGTTGACGGCTAAAGAGCCAGTCACGCAAACGGTAAGTGATTTTTTTCTTCCCGATTTTCTTTTCTTCCAAAAATTCAATGGCTTTTTCAATCGCTTGTGCTTTATCAAGACCATTCAAAAATTCTGAATTAATATGCGGACCATCTTCAGTATAAACGGCTTCTTCTACATTTCCACCCTCAACAACAGGCAAAATTTCAAGTCCATAAACTTTAGCAAATTCCCAGTCACGTTCATCATGAGCAGGTACAGCCATGACCGCACCATGTCCATAAGAGGCGAGAACATAATCTGCAACCCAAATTGGCATCTTCCGTCCATTAATTGGATTAATCGCATAAGCACCTGTAAAGGCGCCAGTTTTTTCCTTAGCGAGGTCTGTACGAGCCAAATCAGATTTGAGGCTGGCTTGACGACGATAATCAGCGACCGCTTGAACTTGCTCCGGCGTTGTAATTGCATCAACTAAATCATGTTCAGGGGCCAAAACAGCATAAGTCGCGCCAAAAAGAGTATCAGGACGAGTTGTAAAGACTTCAAATGATTTGTCCGTTCCCTCAACTTTGAAGGTAACGTCTGCCCCAACTGATTTACCAATCCAGTTTCGTTGCATTTCTTTGATTGACTCTGGCCAATCCACTTCTTCAAGGTCTTCAAGTAAACGTTCGGCGTAAGCTGTAATTTTAAGCATCCATTGACGCATTGGTTTACGAACAACTGGATAACCTCCACGTTCAGATGTACCATCTGGTAGCACTTCTTCGTTGGCAATGGCAGTTCCGAGCTCTTCAACCCAGTTTACTGCTACTTCTGCTTCATAAGCTAGTCCTTTCTCATAAAGTTTAGTGAAAATCCACTGTGTCCATTTGTAGAAGTTAGGGTCAGTCGTATTTACTTCACGTTCCCAATCATAACTGAAACCTAAGCTATTGATTTGACGTTTAAAGTTAGCAATATTTTCAGCTGTAAATTCCGCAGGGTCATTCCCTGTGTCCATAGCATATTGCTCAGCTGGTAAACCAAAAGCATCCCAGCCCATTGGATGAAGGACATTAAAGCCTTGAGCACGTTTGTAACGGCTCAAAATATCAGTTGCTGTATAACCTTCTGGGTGTCCCACGTGAAGTCCAGCTCCAGACGGATAAGGGAACATGTCTAGGGCGTAAAATTTTGGTTTTGTTTTATCTGTCCCAGTGCGGAAAGTTTGATTATCCGCCCAGAATTTTTGCCATTTGGCTTCAATTTCTTGATGATTGTATTCCATATTAAAGATTTGAGTTCAACAGTATCAAACTCAGTTCCTTTCTCATATATTCAATGTTTCAAACTGATTATTATAATAAATTGTAAGCAAGAGTTAGGTCACTTCCTGAAAGTTGCAAGCCATATTTTTGCTCATATTTTTTTATTTTATTAATCAGGGTATTTCGATGGACATAAAGTAATTTAGCAGCTTTTGTTTGATTAGCGCTTGCCTTATACATTGCCTTCACTAGTTTTTGATCCTCAGGATTTTCTAATAATTCTTTACGAATCTCATTTAAAATATTATTTTCCAAAAGATTTAAGATTTCTGATAAAATATACTCACTAAAAGTAGACTGATTTTCAAAAATTTTACTTTCTTCAGCATAAACTTCCGAGAGCCTATTTTTATCAACAAAGCGACCGACATAAGCGGTCACTTCTTCCCCCATATCTTGGGAAAGTGTTTGAAAAATATCAAAAAGTTCTGAAGTGGTGGGACTGTCACTTGAAAAAAATTCAATGACAATCTTTTGTTCTCTAAGACTCTTCACAAAATCAGGCAAAAGTAACTTTAAGGTGTTTTCCAATTCCTCAAAGTTATTTCCGGAAAATTGTAAAATGCGATAGCGGCCATTAGGAAGGTTGTCGATACTCAATTTTCTGTCAGCTGACTTGGGTCAACCTTCTCATAAATTTTTCTAATTTTTTCTAGTTCCATTTTTTAAAAAAGCGACCCCTGGTCGCTTGAAGTCTTATCGTAAATCCACTTTGAATTCTAATAAATACTAGTTAGGCTTAGCAGAATAATCGCTCATTTAGCTAAATTAATTTAAAACTAGTTTTAAATTTGTTCTGAAGGAAGATGTAATTCAAAGAGTGGAGACAATGGACGACGTTCATGAATGCGAATAATCGCATCAGCAAGTAAGTGAGCAATTGAAAGTTGCACAATTTTTTCACTTTGACGTTCTTCTGGCATTTCAATAGTATCCAAAACAACCAATTTTGTAATTGCTGAATTATTAATCCGATCAATCGCAGGTCCTGAAAGTACGGCATGAGTACATGAAGCATAAACTTCGGTTGCCCCAAGTTCTTTCAATGCGTTTGCTGCAAGGGTAATTGTTCCAGCTGTATCAATCATATCATCAATTAAGATACATTTTTTACCTTGAACGTCACCAATAATATTCATGATTTCAGCAACATTGGCCCGAGGACGGCGTTTATCAATAATAGCAAGCGGCGCTTTTAGGAAGTTTGCCAACTTACGTGCACGTCCGACACCACCATGGTCAGGTGAAACAACGACGATATCATCACCAGCAGAAACTAATTGACGACGGAAGTATTCAGCAATCAGTGGTGACCCCATAAGATGGTCAACTGGAATGTTGAAGAAACCTTGAATTTGTGGTGCGTGAAGGTCGAAAGTAATTAAACGGTCGGCACCAGCAATTTGAAGCATGTTTGCTACGAGTTTTGATGTGATTGGTTCACGGGCACGAGCTTTACGGTCTTGACGAGCATAACCGTAGTATGGCAAGACAATGTTAATTGATGCGGCAGAGGCACGACGAAGTGCATCCATCATAATCAAGAGTTCCATCAAGTTATCATTGACAGGGTCACTTGTTGATTGGAGGATAAACACATGATCACCGCGAACTGATTCGTCGATATGAACGACAGTTTCGCCATCTGAGTGGGCACCAACACTTACTTTTCCAAGCTCAATTCCAATTTCTTTAGCCACTTTTTGGGCTAATTCGTGGTTAGAAGAGAGCGAAAACAACTTCAAATTTGAATACGACATGAAGAGCCTTTCTTTAATTCCTAAAGAACACAGGAGTTCTATTTTATGTAGTTCTATTTTACATTAAATTCTCAATTTTTTCAAACGCTCATGGGCTTTATTTTCATGGAAACGTTGACAAGTAAAAAAGAATCTACTAAAGTCTGCAGATTCTTTTTAATTTCTCATCTTATTAAAACTTTATAATAATTCTTTGAAGAGTCCTCTAACGAAAAATTCTTCATCAAAATCTTGTAAATCATCAATTTTTTCACCCAAACCAATGAGTTTAACAGGAATTTTTAGACTTTGAACGATAGAGAGTACAATCCCACCTTTGGCTGAACCATCAAGTTTGGTCAAAGCAATCCCTGTAATCGGAGTAACGGCTGAAAATTCCTTAGCCTGTTGAATCGCATTTTGCCCCGTCGTTGCATCAAGTGCCAAAATTGTTTCGTGCGGTGCATCTGGAACTTCACGTTTAATGACTTTTCCGATTTTTTCCAATTCTTTCATCAGATTATCTTTATTTTGCAAACGACCAGCCGTATCTACAAGCAGAATATCATAATTTTCTGATTTAGCTTTTGCTAGAGCGTCAAAAACAACTGCTGCTGGGTCAGAACCAGCTGGTTTTGTAACTACTTCAACTTGTGAACGATTCCCCCATTCAACCAATTGGTCAATGGCTCCAGCACGGAATGTGTCCGCGGCGGCGAGAAGCACTTTTTTGCCCTCGGTTTTATAGCGAGCGGCCAATTTACCAATGGTTGTTGTTTTACCAACGCCATTAACCCCAACAAAAAGCAAAATGCTCAATCCTTCTGGTTGAATATCCAATTGTGTTGGTAATTTTTCACCATCAAACTTATCAACAATTTTTTCAATAATCAGCTGGCGCAAATCATCTGTCGATTTAGCATTGATTAACTTGGCTTCTTTACGCAATTCTTCGGTCACTTCCATCGCCAAATCAACGCCGACATCTGACATAATTAACGTTTCTTCAAGCTCTTCGAAAAATTCTTCATCTACTGTGCGGAAATTGGCAAAGAGTTCATTGAAACCATCAGAAAATGTCTTACGAGTTAAAGTTAATGATTGCTCGTATTTTTTCTCAGTTTCCTCACGTGATTGAGTGAAAATATTAGCCAAAGCATCAATGTCAATGACAATCTCTTCCTCATCTTCGTCAGTAACATTTTCCTTTGCAAGTGTTGAAACTTCTGAATTTACTTCTTTGTCAGTTATTTCTGCTGCTTTTTCATCAGTTACAGATAAAACAGTTTTTTCATCAGTAACGACTACATTTTCGCGCTCAGAACTAATCGTTTTCTCTTTAGAAACAGGTCCATCAGCAATTTCTTTTGAAACTTCTTCACTTTCAATGTCAATTACTTTACTGACAGATTCGTCAGTCACATTTTCTAGGTCAACTGGCTTTGGACTTACTTCAGTAAGTTCTGTAGTTTCTCTTATTTCTTCTTCATTCTTAGGCTCTTGAGTGTTCTCAACAACTTCTTTTTCACTGACAGGCTCGTCATGCTTAGTTTCTTCTTGTTTCTTCTTTCCGAAGAGACGGTCAAAAAGTCCCATATTTTCTCCTTAATATAAATATCATGCATAGATGATAAAGTTCATTTGTAAAATATAAATTTTAAATTAATTTTTTTCTTAAAAATCCGAGTCCTAAAAGTAGGATAGCAACTGCAGAAAAATCAATGATTTTTGAAATTAAAACAAAAGCTGTTGTCTTTACCCAGAAAGCTAACAAAATGACTGACAAAGCATGACAAACAAAAACTAGACCCATGAAAAGTGTTAAAATCATCATTTTTTTATGACTCTGTCCTTCATTCGTAAATTCTAATAGTGGTCGATTAAAAACAAGTGATAGTAAAAAAATTGTCCCAATTGCCGCTGTTAAAATGGGATGCCAAAGCTTGAAGGCAAGATTATTGCCATGAGTCAAATAAACGGTCAAAAGTGAAATTAAAAAACCAATTATTGCCACCAAAGAAACCGGATTAACTTCTTTTCTAACAATCAAAGACCAGACCATATGAATAACCGGAAAAGCAGTCGCGATTCCGAGTGCTAATGTGTCTGTGCTGCCCCAAGTTTTCAATAATAAGTAGGCAACAACAGGTAAAATTATTGAGAAAATTAAACTCGGCAAATATTTCTTTATTTGAACTTCATCTTTCATTTCAATTCCTTAAAGTACATATTTTTCAATCATATGGGCCACGGCATGTTGGTCATTTGTTAAATCAGAAATAATTCTAGCTTCTTCTTTAACAGCGGGCACAGCATTTGCCATTGCGACTCCATAACCCGCCCATGATATCATCGATAAATCATTGGCTTCATCGCCCATAGCCATTACATTTTCTGCCCCTAAATTCAACTGATTTGTCAATTGTGTCAAACCATAAGCTTTATTAATCCCTTTAGGCATAAATTCTAAAAGTTTAGCCTGCGTTTTAAAAATCTCAAATTCTTCAAAATAAGATTCTGGAATTTTGCTTAATTGAGCATCTAGCAACTCTTTATCCGTACAAGAAACGATTTTATTGTAAACAACATCTAGTGGAACTTGGTCAAAATCAACTTTAATGAAAGTCAGGAGTTTATTCAACGTATCATATTGAGAAACAACGTCACTTTTGGTCATATAAACCTTTTCTTCACTCAAAACATCACATGGAATTCCTAGTTTTGTAGTTAATTCTTTAATTTCAAGTATTTCATCATGAGTAAAACTTTTTTTAGATAAGATTTGTCCTGTATTTCTTTGAACCAGACCACCATTAAATGTAATAGAAAAGTCTTCAAAATCAAGCATTTCTAAGGTCTTAAGAAAAGGCTGAATCGCAATCAGAGGGCGGCCAGTTGTCAACACAACGTGGACCCCTTTTTGACGTGCCGCATCAATGGCCAGTCTATTTTCTTTTGAGATTTCTTTTGAAGAGTTAAGTAAAGTCCCGTCCAAATCGAGGGCAATCAGTTTAATTTCTTTATCCATTGCTTTATTATACCACACCGAGTCACTGAGGTTCAATAATGGTCACCAATTGTGAGGCAAGCTTTCTTTTCTTATTTTTAGATAATTCACAAAAATATTTGACAAATCAAAATCTTTTGATTACACTTAAAATAAGAAAACGAGGTCCAAAAATGACTAATACACAAGCTTCTATTAACTTGTTGTTGAAGGAGGGCTCACACTAGCTAATTTAGCTAAATGTGTGAGTCCTCTTTGGCGTTAGTCATTGACGAGGACGAAGAGACGTCCTCAGGACGTCTTTTTTTAATATTTTATTATCATTTTATTAGTCAATATAAAGAGAGACGTCTCTACTTATTGATTTAGAAAGCTAGGAATTATCGTTGGAAACTAATCAATCCTTAAAGAAAAAAATGGCGGCACGCCATATTACAATGATTGCCCTTGGTGGGGCAATTGGTGCCGGTCTTTTTAAAGGAAGCTCATCAGCCATTGTTGCCGCTGGTCCCTCTGTTTTAATCGCTTATTTTATCGGTGGTATCGTTCTTTATTTTGTGATGAAGAGTTTAGAAAAACTCGTGCTCAGTTCAAAAAATCCCCATGGTCTATCTGGACTTGTTCAGCCTTATTTGGGTAATCATACAGCTGATTTTACAGACTGGGTTTATTGGTCAATGTGGATGATAAATATCATTGCCGAAGCCGTTGCTGCTGCTAGCTTTTTGCAGCTTTGGTTTGCTAATATTCCTACTTGGGTCTTTGTTTTAATCATTGCTCTCTTAACTTCTCTTATTAATTTATTTTCAGTTGCCCTTTTTGCCGAAACAGAGTATTGGTTGGCTTTTATCAAAATAAGTGTTGTTATTTTATTGATTATCTTTGGGGTTTATCTTGTGGCTAAGCAAGTATTCAATAATGATTTAATTACTACATTCTCCGGAATGACTAATCATGGTGGCTTTGCCCCACATGGTCTAAAAGGAGTCATTAATTCCTTACTGATTGTTATTTACTCTTATGGTGGTTCTGAGCTAATTGCTATTACTGTCAGTGAAACTCAAGATCCGAAAAGAGCAATTCCTAAAGCCATTCGCGGTGTAATTGGTCGTATTATCTCTTTTTATATTATTCCTATGTTTTTACTTCTTGTCATTTATAATTGGCAAACTTTGGCTGTTTCTTCAATAAGTCCTTTTGTCATGGTCTTTAATAAAATGCATATTCCTTTTGCCGGAGATATTGTCAATCTGATTATCATTCTAGCTCTTTTCTCCTCAATTAATTCTGGAATTTATGCTTCGTCTCGCCTTCTTTTTTTCCGTTTGAAAAATCGTCAAGGAAAAATGGCCCAAACAATGTCTCATTTAAATAAACACCATGTTCCTCAAAGAGCTGTCCTTTTTTGTTCGGGTACACTATATATCGGAGTTGTTCTTTCTTATTTTGTTGGTGACCGTTTATTTAATTACCTAGCTGGTTCACTTTCCTACACTGTTTTGGCCGTTTGGTTCTTAATTAGTCTCGCTGGATTTGGTCTCTCCCTTAAAACAAAATCACTTTCTGGGAAAACGATGAGTCTCCTTGCCCTAATTGCTCTCTTCTTCATTCTCATTGGTATTCTATTTACTAACCCAATCGGAGTGACTGTTTTCACTGCAATTCTTTATATCATCATCTTCATCAGTTATCGAAAAAAGAATGACGCCGTCAGTGAATTAAACTAATCAAAAAAAGCTTGATTTTTCATCAAGCTTTTTATTTTTGCTGACAATACTATTTGCTCTTATTTTTTTGCTCAAAAGATTTTTGAACAAAATAACCTGAAAGCCAAATAGCAAATAAAATCCCTAACACCCCCAAAAGCATCGCTGCAACTTCTGCCATCAGTAATTTTGAGTTAAAAATATCGGCCAAACGATAATTTAAACGTACAAACCAGAGAATTAAACCAACTGTCGCTCCCAAAACTCCAAAAAATAGCGTATTGACTGCTGTTCCCAAAATTTGTTGAGAAATGATTTCCCTTTGACTTTTAAATTGCTCAAGACTCATGGACTCATCTTGCTCAACAACTTCTGAAAGGCTGGCAGCTAAAGCCATGGCTGATTCAGCAACCGCACCAAGCATGGAAATAACCATGACCACAATTGCGACATTTGAAAAATTAAGACCCACATTTAATGACAGATTTTCTAATTCATCAACATCTTCTGTTGCAAATCCTTGAAATTGACCAAAATGTTGAATGATTAAAGCCAGAATAAGCAATGATAAGACAACAATGATACTCGTTTTAAAGGTAATTAATGTGACTTCACTTTCATCAGCAGACATAAATATGGCGATTGCCAAAATAATTACTGACAGGATAACCAGAACGACTACCGCATTAAAGCCCCATGAAATTAAGGTAATCAGAACAAAAATCGCAATAAAATTGAAAGCTAAACCGATAAGATTACGTAAGCCATCTTTTTTGGCAACTAAAATCATCAAGACAATTAATAAAATCAAGAGGATAAGGAGTGCATTCATAGTGAAATCCCCTTTCCTTGATGACTTCTAGCCAGAGCAAAACTTGTGAAAACAGCGGTAATTGGAACAGCCAGTACAATCCCAATGGCCGAAATGATTGTTTGCAATAATCCAAGATTAAGGCCAACCGTCGCAATATAAGACCAAGAATTGCCATCTCTCAATAATAAGAGGGTCATTGGTAAAGTTTCCGCCATAAAAATCATGAACAAAACATTTGTCAAAGTTCCAATAAGCTCTTGACCAATTGAAATTCCCGATTTAATATAATCTTTGCTAGTCATATTTATTTTGTTTAATTTATTTTGTCTATCCAAACCAAAAAGACCTGCAACAATATCACCTGTTCCGTCCATGATTGCTCCCAAAACCGAAATCATTGTGCCAACAAAGAAAAATTCTGATGGATTTTGGGTCACATAATCTAAATATTCAAAGTGAATGCCAGAATTTCCTGTCATCTTTAAAACGAATAAAACAATCGAAAATGTTAGAGCCGTTGTTAAGACTGTGGTAATAAATGTATAAAGCATCTGCCTTGTTGGCCCTAAGACAAACAAGAGCGATGAAGCCGCAAAAATTACTGACAGAAGTCCAAAAAGTAAAATAACCGGTGGATTAAATTCAACATTGAAGGCGATAACAATGACAAAGTATAATAGATTTAAAATCAAGGATAAAAGCAGAAAAAGCGAAGCCTTAAAGCGTTCAAAACTGATTAGAAAACCAATAAATAAAACGACAAGAGCAATAATTAATGCATCTCTTTTTAAGGTTACAATCTGATAATTTCCCGAAATTTTCTTTAAAATCACTTGCTGACCGACTCGATATATCTGTCCAGTTGTCTGCGATAAGGTTGTCGTATTCTCTAATTTCAGGCTTTTAGGTTCTGAATCCTTTGCATTGAGGACTTTTATCGATAATTCTTGTGTTATTTGGCGGTCTTTATTTTGGAAATCATCACTAACTTCATGATTGCTTAGCGTTTTAGCAACACTTATTTTCCCAACTGGTGCCTTATACAATAATTGGTCATGACTAACGAGAAAAAATGCGACAAGAGCAAATATAATGGGCAGTAGCATTTTTTTGAATATCCATTTTATATTCATAAGTTTCCTTTTACAAAACCAAAAATAATTATTTTTAGTTATTATTTTTTAAAATGACAAATCAAAAGACGACAAAGCTGCCGTCTTTTTTATTAGGCTTTTAAATCACTGACCTTATCAGAATGTTCTATCGTATCATGCAAAGTTGCTAAAGCTTCTTTAGACTTTCCAAAAGTGAAGAATTGATAACGTTTGCCAGCATAAGAAAATCCAAAACCAAATTTAGTTGTTTTTACGGCTGTAATATATTTTAAATCAATTGTTTTCATTCGCACACGCGGAAAAGTTGTAAAATGAAGCTCATCATCAGCAATGAAGAAACGATGTGGCCAAATCAAAGTGATAAAGATAATATATGAAGCAATTGCCAAAATAGTCAAAAACCAGTTGCCCTCTTTATTAAATTCATAAAAAAGTGTCCGCTCGAAGCTTAAAATAATGATGCCCCAAAGCAAAACCAATCGATGATTAAGTGACACTGGAAGAAAATATCCTGTTTTCATTGGTTCCTCTCTTAATATAAAATGCTGATAACTTTGGAAAGTTGAATAGGTCATTCTAAAGATTTCCGTCAGCAATTTATTTATTTAATTTTTATTAATCTTTCACTTTTGGTGAATCTTGTCATCTTTGGACTTCTGGAATATCAACTGAATAATCTGGTAAAGTTGATTTCCCTTGATTTTGGCTCAGCAAGCTATTTGATCTAGCTGCTAAGTCTTCGTTTTCCTTCTTCAGTTTCTTCTCAGTTGCTTTGACCGTGTAGTTGTAATCTTTAGGGTCAACAGCCTTGAAGCCTTCCGGCGTGTAGAATCTGAGGAGATTTTGATTATTTAATTTATCAGATGCTTTCAAGAGATCAGAAACTTTTTGCTTGGTTTCTTTGACATATTGTTCTTGTTGAGCATTAAGTTTCTCAATCTGCAAGCCTGTTTGGGTGTCATAAAAACTTCCATTCAAACTTGGCTGCGTAATTGTTGGTGTAACAAATCCACCATTTCGCAGAGCCACAAAGTCTTGTCGGCCAGAAGCAAACATATCTTGACCAAATTGAACATATTTCTTCGTATCAATTCCAAGTAAATGTTCTAGCGTTGGCATGACATCAAGTTGACCAACATAGGTATTGATGATATGGCCACTGGTTTGTCCAGGAATATCTACCATAAATGGTGTTCGTTGTAACATCGTAGTGTCATAACTATTAAGCGTATCTCCGTTATAACCAACATAAGGAGCAAAAGCCTTATTATCACTACCAGAAATTCCGTAGTGGTCACCATATAATACAATGATTGATTTATCGTAAAGACCTGATTGTTTCAAATAATCATAGAACTGTTGAACCGCTTGGTCCAAATAATGAGCTGTTTCAAAGTAACCGTCAACTAACTTGTTTCCTGAATCAACAGTTGCGAAGTTTGGATCTTTATCTTCATCGTCCATTGTATAAGTTAAATGGTTGGTAACTGTTAAATATTTAACATAAAATGGCTGTTGCATTTGTTCAAGCAATGGTACTGAATCACGGAAGAGTAATTTATCTTTGATTCCCCAAGGACTCATGTTTGATGCGGAATTATCAAAGAAACTTTGGTCAAAGAAATTTTGATAGCCCATTTGTTTATATGTATTCAATCGATTATAGAAAGCACCAACATTTCCGTGAACTACGGCCGAGCTATAGCCATCGGTTTGATTCAAAATTGCTGGCATTGCTTGGAATGTTTGTGTTGAACCATATTTTGCAAAAAGTGAGCCAGCAGGCAAACCAAATGTTGAAGTTTCCAATAAGTTTTCGGCATCAGATGTTTTTCCTTGTCCAACCTGATTAAAGAAATTACTAAATGAATAAGTAGAATTTGAATGATAGATTGAATTTAAGAATGGAGTCACAACATGCTCTTTACCGTCTGTCCCTTTGATTTTCAAATCAATCAAAGCTTGTTGGAAAGATTCTAAGTGAATTTCAATGACATTACGGTTTTTAGCAATCCCATACATTTTCATATTTGGCGCCAAATAACGATTTGAAGCAATGTATTTTTGAATTTCTTGCAAACTTTCTTTGCTAGCATCTTTACGTTGCGTATTTGCCAAATGAGTATAGTAACTGTCAGTTAGCATCCATGGGCCTAAGCCAAGATAACGTACAATATATGTTTTATCTGATTGAGCTTTGCGCAAAATTAACTGATGCTTATTAAAATCGCCGAACCAAAAGTTCAAACCAAATAAAGCCAAGCCCATTGAAAGATAGGTAAATGCTCTTTTGGCACCAACTGGACGTTGATCAAATTTGATTTTTTTAGCAATCAATAACACGATAATCACGACAAGGTCAATCCAATAAACCCAGTCCATCAAATGAACAGGAACTGAACCAAAGTCAAAACCATGCTGGAACATTCCAGCTCCACCCGTCATCGTATCAATCGTGATAAAATCGGTAAATTCTCGATAATAGAGAATATTGAGGTAGAGCAAGAAATTTGCTGCAATGGTCAAGACTAACGTTGCTAGATAAGATAGCGACGTCCTTCTAATAAAGAGTAATACAGCAAAGCAAATCGCTGTAAAGCCAATCGGATTAATAATCATCAGCACTAATTCTGCTGGACCAACTCCCCGAAGATTAAAAACTCCGAAGTAGGCAATCATCGATTTAACCCATACAAAAAATACAATAAAACTAAGCAAACCAACACGTGTGTTGAAAGCAGATAGTAATTTTATCAATTTATTATCCCCAGAAAATATACTCATTCTTCCTTAATTTAAAGAAAAACTGCAGTCAATTCATTAATAATTAACTTATTAATAAATACGAAAAACGCCAGATTTCATCAACTTTGAAATTAATGAAATTTTTTAAATTCATGTTTTTATTGCTTAAATTATACGACTTTCCTTGTTTTTAGGCAAATCATATACCAAACCATAAATTAGGCAGTCCTTCAAAAATCAATCTATAGTGTAGCATTTATAAATTAAAACTATCTTAAATTTCAATTTACTGCTGAATCAAGCTTAACTGAAATCATCTTAGAAACCCCAGCGTCAGCCATTGTAACCCCATACATCGAACCAGCTGTTGCCATTGTTCCTCGACGATGTGTTACAACGATAAATTGATTACTATTGTCAAAGTGATTCATATAATCACCAAAACGTTTAACATTAGCTTCGTCAAGCGCAGCTTCAACTTCATCAAGAACCACAAAAGGTACTGTGCGTACTCTTAATATCGCAAAAATCAAGGCTAAAGCTGTCAGTGCTTTTTCGCCACCACTCATCAAATTCAAACTAGATAATTTTTTACCAGGAGGCTGAACCTTGATTTCAACGCCAGCTTCAAGAAGATTATCACTTGTTAATTCCAAATCTGCCATTCCCCCTGCAAACATTTGGGCGAAGGTCGTTTTGAAACTCTCACGAATGGCATCAAAGCTTGTTTTGAAACGAATTTTAACTTCATCATTCATATCATCAATTGTATTCAATAGCAGATTTTTAGCTTCTAACAAATCATCTTTTTGACTTGATAGGAAACTAAAGCGTTCATTCACTTCATCATATTGAACGATAGCATCTAAATTAATCGGACCTAATGCCTTAATTTGACGCTCTAACTCTTTAAGTTTTTGCTCTGCTGCTGCTAAATCTTCCAATTTTTCAACTGTAGCTTGCGCTACTTCAAAACTCATTTGGTGTTCACTATTTAAAGTTTCTTGAAGAGTCATTAATTGACCTTCAATTTGCTCCAATTGCATTTCGTAACGCGTTTTTTTCGTGTTAAGTTCCTGCGTTTGTTGAATAAAGTCTTGATTATGCTGTTCTAAATCTTCCATTTGAGCAGCTAAGTCCTCACGCTCGAATTTTAGACTGACCATTCGGACATTAATCTGACTCAATCGTTCTTCGACTTCTGTCAGTTGTTTTGAGAAATTATTTCTCTCTGTTTCGTCGAATTGGACAGGATTTAAAAGTGCTGTCAGCTGATTTTTTTCTTCTGATAATGCTGACAAGTCAGCCAATAAACGTTTTTCATCAGCTTTGATGAACTTCAATTCACTGGCAACTTCTGATTGTCGAAGTTGGGCATGATTCAAAGCCTTTGTTTTTTCTGACAGTAAGTTTTTGTGAGTCTGACTATTTGTTTTAACTTCTTCAAGTTGCTTTTCAATTTCCCCTTTTTGTTGGGTAATTTTTGTAAGAAGCTCTGATTTATTTTCATTTTGTCGAGTCAGCTCAAGCAGATTACTTGTTGATTCTTGAGTAGCTGACAGATCTGTCAGCTGTTCTAAAGTACTCTTTTGTTCTACTAATTGTTCGATTTTTAGATTTAAAGATTGCTCAACAAAACGTTTTTCTTCGCCTTGACTTTTCAAAATTTCAACTTCTTTTAATAAGTCTTGACGTGTTTTTTGGGCCTTTTGAACTGCTTGTTCTGCTCTTTTTAATTTTTGTTCAGATGAAACGATTTGTTTTTCTAAATTAGCAATTTCAACAGAAGTAAAGGTCGTAGAATTACGTTTTCCAGCTCCTCCCGCATAAGAACCGCCGGGATTTATTTGTGTGCCATCAAGCGTGACAATCCGCACCTTATAATTCATCATACGCGCAATAGCAGTGGCATTTTCTGCCATATCCACAATCACTGTTGTTCCCAAAAGTGAGCTCATTGCCTTGTGCAATCTCTCTTCAAAATGGACAAGATTAATAGCCAAATCAACAAAACCTGTCATATTCTGAATACGGTTTAATCCATTAAATTCTCGACCTTTAATAGTTGTCAGAGGAAGAAATGTTGCTCGTCCTAAACGTTTTTCACGTAAGAAGGCAATCGCCCGCTTTGCCGCATTTTCATCTTCTGTAACGACATTTTGACTCCCACCACCTAAAGCAATATCAATGGCCGTTGTATATTTAGGGTCAAAGGTCAATAAATCAGAGACCACCCCAATCAATCCGCCAATTTCAGATGCATTTTGCATGACCGCGCGAACTCCAGCAAAAAGATTACTATGGCTGTCACGAATATTTTGCAAAGAGGCCAAACGAGCTTTATGTTGATTGAGTTCTTGCAGATAATCATACATTTCATTTTGTGCTAAACGCTCTAATTCTGCTTGTTTCTTCTCTGCTTGATTTTGCTTTTCAAATTCTGCTAACAAGTGGATGATTTCGGCTTGTACAGCTGTCAATTTTTCTTGTGTTTCAAATAAATCTTTACTTATTTTTTCAAATTTAGTCAAGTTTTCTCTGACAGATTCATCCTGCTCGGATTGGCGACGACTCAAATCAGCTATTTCTGCTTTATTTCTTACAATTTCATTAGAGATTTGAGCTTCTTTTTCAACCAATTGGACAAATTCATCACGCAAACGCTCCATGATTACTTCTGGTGATTCAGAAAGGGTCGCTAAATCCGCTGACAAATCTGTCAGTAATTTATCTAATTCATTTTTTTCTGTCAGTAAAATTTCTGATTTTTCCTGAATCTCTGACAAATCTTGTTCCACTGTCAGCAAACGGCTTTTTAAATTTTCAAGTCGTTCTTCACGTTCAGCAGCTGATTTCTCTGATGAATCTTTTTGAACATCAAAGAGTTCGATTTTTCTTGTTAAATCTGATTTTAAATTTGAAAAATTAAGCTGGTCCGTTTGTAATTTTTCTTGTTCAGCTTCGACCTTTTGACGCTCTCTGCGCAACTGACCGACTTGTTCATCATATTCTTTTTTACGAGCTGACAATTGCTTTAATTCAGTGACCACTTCTGCTAAATCAAGTTCAGTTTGGTCATATCGAGCTTTTTTAGTTTCCAATTGTCCAACTAAAACCGCTAGGGATAAGTCAGAACGCACTGCTTCTAACTCTTGAAAACGAAGTGCCACATCACGTTGCGATTGTATGGGAACCAGCTGACTATTCAGCTCAAAAATAATATCTTCTAAACGATCAAGATTGTCCTGTGTTGAATTTAATTTAGATTCCGTTTCATTTCGGCGATTTTTGTATTTTAAAACACCTGCCGCTTCTTCAAAAATGGCCCGTCTTTCTTCTGGTTTTGAATTAAAAACCGATTCAATTCGGCCTTGAGAAATAATTGATAAAGAATCACGTCCTAAACCAGTATCTGTAAATAAGTCATGAATATCGCGTAAGCGACATTTTCGACCATTCATCAAAAACTCCGAGTCTCCATTGCGATATAAACGTCTTGTTATCACAACCTCTTCTTGCTCATCTTGCCCTTGTAAATAATGGTCAGAATTATCAAAATGGGCAATGACCTCAGCATAATTTAGTGCTTTTCTTTTCTCTGTTCCAGCAAAAATAACATCAGGCATTTTCCCACCACGAAGCGCCTTAGCAGACTGTTCGCCTAAAACCCAACGTAAAGCTTCAACAATATTTGATTTTCCAGAACCATTGGGACCAACAACCGCGGTTATCCCTTTATCAAATTCAACTTTAGTCTTATCGGCAAAGGATTTAAAGCCGACAATTTCCATTTTTTTAAGATACATGGTTTTGCCCTTTTATTGCATTTTCTGCAGCTTTTTGTTCTGCCACTTTTTTGGATTTTCCTAGACCACGACCCAATTCTTTGCCATTGTTATAAACCGCCGCAACAAATGAGCGATCATGGGCAGGTCCTTCTTCTTTCAAGATGTTATAGGTAATTGTGGTTTCACCACCGACTTGTAGAACTTCTTGTAATTCTGTTTTATAGTCAATCACTTTAACATAATCATCATTTTTAACATGGGGAATCACGACATGTTGAATAAACTTACGAACTTCATCCATCCCTTGGTCAATAAAAAGGGCACCCAAAAACGCTTCAAAAAGGTTTTCTAGTGTTGTCTCTCGGTCACGGCCACCCATTTTTTCTTCCCCATGACCTAATCGTAAGAACTCCCCAAATCCACAAGAACGTGAAAAGTTAGCCAACGACTCTGTCCGAACAATACTTGAACGCATTTTCGAAAGCTCCCCCTCAAGTTTTTCCGGATAAGTTCGGTAAAGGTAATCTGAAATCACCAAAGATAAGGCGACGTCTCCCAAAAATTCCAAACGTTCATTGTTTGCAATCTTTGGGAGCCGTTCTTCATTCGTAAATGAAGAATGTGTAAAAGCTGTTTTTAACAAGTCTTCATCATTGAAGACTAATCCATAATCATTTTTTAATTTTTCTTGAAGCTTGAGCATAAAAATCTCCTTCACTTAAAACTTCTATTCATTTATAGTTTTATCCCTTATTATACCAAAAAAAACTTTTTTTGTATGACTTTCCTTGTGGAATGGCACTTTTGGTGCTTAAAGAAATCAAAAAAACATTAAACATGAGCTATTTTCGCATTGTTTGATGTTTTTATTTTTTCTATTTTCAAAAACTATTTTCACGATGTATATTTAGATTTTTCGTTTCTAAGGGTAAATTTATCAAAGGTTTCCCCCAACTATAATTACTCTGGGCAAGGTTTCCCATCTTATCACGGTGCCACTTATTACCCGCAGCGTCCGTAAACCAAATCTTACCTTCAATAAAAGAATACTTATCCACAGGTAATGTCTGATTGTAGGCAAGGCGCCAGCGTCCTGGTGGAATAACGTAAATTCCCATCGTGTGTCTACTATCTGCAAAATCATCATGTGAGAGAATCACATTATAAATCGGGCTGTGCGAGGCATTGTTAATAATGAAGTCTGTCTGACTCCCCTCATCCTTGCTCCCATGCAGAATGTGAGTTTCAGGCTTGCCCACTTCATAAGTATGCACCCATGTTGATATTTCTTGGGCTTGCTTACTCCTTTCCTCATTTTCTGAAAGGGAAATCAATTGGCGTTGCATTTCAATTTGCTCATTTGCAATTTTTGTTTGACGCCACAAAATCAGTGTCTGCCCCGTCACAGCCAAGGCCGAAATAATTGTCGCTAATACAATCAAACCCGAATT
>NZ_BCVK01000042.1 GCF_001591705.1 Lactococcus cremoris subsp. cremoris NBRC 100676
TATCGGGTATCAAGTCATGCCTAAATAATCAACTAGCAATTCGGGTTTTTCTATATAATCTTTCAAACGCTTTGAAGATTTATCAGATAATTCTCCCTCACTTTCTAATTCCTTATTGATGATTTCAGCTAAATTTTTGTAAGCTTCCGTCTGTTTTTCTATGGCTTTAAGCGCGAGTACTTTTTCCTCTTTGATTTTGCTTTCTGACATATATAATCACCTCTTATAAATGAGATAGAATCGACAATTACATTATAACTCTTCGGTTACTAAATTACAATAAAACAAATTTTAAATTACTTTGTTATTAAAAAACAACATTATAAATTGATGTAATTTTTTATACCCATAGCCTCTATTGATTCTGCTCCTAAATATTTAATTTATTGTGAATATTTTATGCCGTACTACCTGTATCAGCTTGTACTTTTTTAATATAAAAAACTCTATCCTAGCGACAGAGAAAATCACTTTAAAATCAGCATTTCAACAAGCCATTTTAACAAAAGGGGATTAAAAGGGGGCATTATGGTTCTTGCTGGACTCGAACCAGCGACCGAACGGTTAGCTACCAACTGAGCTAAAGAACCAAAATATGACAATCTGCAGCACATATCTTGGTTATTATATTAGATATATGTGGACGGAACTGCAGATTATCAAAGATACTGTAAAAGAAATCAATTTCTCATCCACTAAATACGTTATAACATACTACTATAAATAATTGACAATTGTCTGAAAAATTGATAATATTTAAATTGTTAGTACTTCTTATTTTTTGCATATAATAAATTTTTTCTGAATTTGTACTAACCCTCATCATCCTCTAGTTGGACTCCTTGAAGTCATCCAGCTAGAGCTTTTTTATTTGAAAAAGCCACTCCGAGGAATGGCTTGACTCTTGAAAGGAGATGAAATCCCATAATCATCCCGAATACATTATAACATATTATTATTGACAATTGTTCATAAAATTGATAATATTATAAAAGTTATTGCAAGTTAATCTAGTTCCGCACTATATTATTCATACCTTGCTCTAATCACTTTTCGGCACTGGCTTAATGCTAGTGCTTTTTTGATATAAAAAAGCCACTCCGAAGAATGGCTTGACTCTAGGAATAGGATGAAATCTCACAAACATCCCGACTATATTATAGCATAAAAAAAGCGCCCCAGTTAGGAGAGGGACGCTTAGGATAAACTTTATGAAAAAAGTATTTTTGGAATAAGAACATTATATAACTTTCCGTTTCCATTGTAAAGAAAAACGCCCTCGCTTTGGAAAAGGACGCTTTATCTCTTCATAAACACTTAGCTATTTGTATTTGTAATTGGAATAGCATTTACGATAAGAATATTATACTAATTTATCTTAATGAGAGCAGTAACATTTATTAACAAAAAAAGCCCTGACCGAAGTCAGGGTTGATTTTAATAATTTAGGGTTTGACCAGCATAAATCAAATTAGGATTTGAAATACCATTCATTGAAACTAGACCTTGAACAGTTATTCCTAATCGGCTCGCAATTGATGAAAGATTGTCTCCTGAGCGTACAGTGTAAGTTCGTGCTGTAGCCCCAGATTGACCGCCTGTGAAGCTAATAACCTGACCAGTATAAATCATGTTCGGATTAGATAAACTGTTCTGACGTGCTAATTCTTGCCAGTTTGTCCCCAAGTTTGAAGCAATGCCACTAAGTGTATCACCTTGTTTTACAATATAACTTTTTGCGGGTGTCGTTGGCTGGCTTGTAGAAGCATCAATAGTTTCCACATCATGAACGGATAACCAGCTCATAATACCATCAAGCAAGACAGTATCTCCATTCTTCTGGATGATTTTATGTGGTTGACCTTTTACCCATTGAGGAATTGTTTCTCCTGTGGCATAATTCTTAGCGCCAAAGTTTACTTTAACCGTCATTTCAACTTCTACATCGTTTCCTTTAACTTCATTGGCTTCTTTACCATTTTCAATGGCCGGTGTAGCAGTATCGGGTTTAACTTCTTGGCCTTGCTGTTTTCCGTATCCATTATCTGTGATTCCTGTTAAATCAACATTTCCATCAAGTCCGCCAGCAACATAAGTTGATGTGAACTGGAATACTGAAATTCCGTCCATACTTGGGAAGAAGCTATAGTTTGGAACTGGTGTTACTTCATAATTTGGATATGCCGCAATCCATAATGAGTTAGGAAACTCTTTGATGATTTGCTTATAGTTGACATTTTCCAAAGTATAAGGCTTATATGAATAATACATTGGAGTATATCCAGCCGCTTTTACTCGACGCATTCCGTAAAGAATCGCATCAGTATTGGCCTGTTTATTTCCACTTGCTCCACCTTCATAGTCCAAAGCTACAATAGAATTCTTTGGCGTTTGAATTTTTGGTAAATAGCGGTCAAGTGCTGCTTTTGCTACTTCTTGTGAACCTCCGACTTGATACCAAATATAAGTGTGCGCTCGTTTACCTTGAGCAATTGCTGAAGCTACTTGCGTTTCATAGGTGGCTTGGTCCACGAATGAACCGCCATAAGTTCCTCCGATTTGACTAAAAGCAAATTTATCATGAGCATAACCAAAATTACCGTAAGTTCCGTTATATTTTGACCAGTCAACCCCTTGGTCACCAACTGCCGCAAATACAGGTCCACTTGCTGCAACAACAAAGAAAGCTACCATTCCAATGGCAGCTTTTTTAATTAACTTTTTCATTTATTTTCCTCTGATTTATCTTTATTTAAGACTCTATCACTATCTCCTAGACCACTGGTCGTTGGGTCAGCAACAACTCCAACAATTGCTAATAGCGCAAAAGCAGCATTAACCACTGCAGCAAGTTGTTGATTTAAAATAACAAAGTCCCACTTATAGCCAAATGGCGCTCCTATAGCTTGTATTAGCAAGAATAGAGCAGGTAGTAAAGCTAACCAAAAAGCTTTGCTTTTTAAACGTAATTTCCAATTGATTTGATTCATTTTACTCTCCTATTTTTTATGTTTTTATGCAGTCCGTTGCCAATAATATATTGTTGTTGAACCGATTACTGCTGAACCGATATTTTCCCATGTACCTGTAGAATACCCTGATGACAAATTTGAGTTATTTGTGACTACTGAACCAACTGGGTGTGCTTGAGCGCAATCTATACCTATAAACGCAGGCTTAAGTGAGCCTGTAGCACTATCGATTGATACTAATCCCATTGGTAGCCATTTGTAATCAGAACTTTTCTTATTAGGTTTAATGATATTACTAAACCCTACATACTTTGGATAATCATTTATTGTGACTTCGCTAGCTGATGGCATCCAAGGGGTGGCGGTTGAGCCTTCTTCCCACTTATGACCAGCAGTCCATAAAGCACTTGCGCCTGATATTTCATATTTGGCATAAACAACATCACCAGTGTTCAAAGTTACAGTGAAACTGTCTCTCAACCAATCAAAATTATTTCCTAGCATCTTGTTAGGCAATAAAGCATTTTTTTCATTTATAAAGATAAGTCTGAATACATTTGCATTATTTCCTGAACTTTTAACATAAGCTGAGAAAGTATAAACTCCGCTTTGTGGTGCTTTAAATGTTTTATATATACCGACCCATTGAGCGGTTCTTTTCTTAACAGTTAAGCCTTTATATGTTCCGTCAGTTACCCAACTACCTGCATTAACCCAATTACCGCTAAAATCTTTAGTCCCATCTAACAAGTTCAAATTAGGATAAACAGTCGTGAAACCGTCAGTTCCGTCTGCGCTGTTGGAATAAGCTATTGTATTTATAACTCCGTCACTTGTTGAAGTACCTCCATTTGCAATAGGAAGCACACCTGAAACTCCAATATTAGTTGCGTCAGCAGTCCCGTCAAAGTTTTGAAACGCTGAGGCTTGGAGATTTACTCCAAGTTTTCTAGCTGTTTCCAGTTTGCTTGCACTGACCGCATTGCCATTAAGTGGTAAACTGTTCGCTTGTGCTTCGGTAGCCTTTGCCATTGCATTTTTGGCTTCACTTTCAGCTTGTTTTGCTGTTTCTTGAGCAGTTGTTACATTTTTATTTGTGATTGATAACTCTGATTGTTCAGCTTTTGTTGAAATTGCAACACCTTGTTTATCAACAGTAGCTTGTAAGTTGTCTAAATCCGTTTGATTGGCTTTTGTTGAAATAGTCGCCGATTGGTTATTAACAGTATGCTGTAAACTTTCTAAATCTGTTTGATTAGCTTTAGGGGAGTAATCTCCGTTACTCATAAGAGAAATATTACTTGTTAAAATCTTTACTGAATTTATTAGTTCAACAACTTCCGATTCACTTGCATTGCTTGCAATTGCGTCTAATAGCGACTTTATAGTCACTAAATTTTCATGACTAATACCAAACGATTCCACTTCATTTTTTAGGTCTGTCATTGCACTTTGTAAGCTAGTCATATCAGCTAAATTTGCTTTAAGTTCAATATTGCTCTTGTTTGATTCAGTTTGAGCATGTAAATCATTCAACTCACTACGCATTACTTGTGGCATATTTTCCAATAATAATTTTGTAAAATCATCAATCTTATTATTTACTTCTTGAGTTAAACTTGTAACTGTAGAATCATCTGATATAAATGTAAGATTCTTACTGACGATAACCTGCTCTTTATCTTCATTGAGAAGTATTAAATTTGATTTTATTAATCCTGATACTGTCATCTCAGTAGGAATTATAAGCGTGAATTCTCCCTTGGATATATCATTAGGAGTTAACATAATAAAACCTGATTGAGATTTATACATATATTGATAGGTTAATTTTACTGAATAACCTGTTAAGTCAAGTACAGAACCATTATCAGTTATCTTAAGAAGTAGCGTTCTTGCATTGACATCTCCCTCCATAATTTGAATGGGCTGTTCAAATGCCTGGTTAATCATATCCCATGTAATAGTTTGATTTTTGAAATTATCTAAACTCATTGGGTACTCCTTTTAAAGTATTTTAGTGAATAAATATCCAATAACAGTTACGGCAAGAGTAAGCATAAAGCCCCAAGCCCACTTATTATTGGCTTCCATTTTTTCTATAAGTTTTGCGTTTGATTGGGCTATTAAAAGTGCTCGTTCTGCTTTATCCCGGACTGTTTCATAGTTATCCAACTTTGTTTCAATTCGAGCTAATCGTTCGAGCACTTCTCGCCATGCTTGTTCCTCCATAACCCCTGCTTTCTAATTTAATAAATAAAAAGCAGTTCCTCGAGGTGCTCCACCAGTTCCTGTGACTGCAGGTCCCCACCAAACCACACGTCCAGTTGGTTCAATATCAATATGGAATGATTCAGTACCACTTGCCAAGTGACCAACTAAAGATACAGTAACTTCTGGTCTAAAATCAGGAATAATCCATGATGAACCGTCTCCGCCCATCTCTGCCCCATGTTTTACAGTGGTCATTGTTCCATAAAAACGTACCTCCACAAAATTTCCTTTTTTTGTTAGCCTAATGCTCATCCCGTTTCCGACATTAACATTAACTGTTGTTGTTGTTTTTATACCTCCAGTAATATTCAAGTTTTTTACTGTTGTATCTTCGGTAAATGTTTTATTTCCAGCAATTGATTCGTTACCAGTTTTATGAACAATATTTCCGCCACTGGTTAATTCAGAGTTGATTGCTTCCAAATCATCATTAATCGTTTCTGCTCCATTTTGCATGCCACGATATACTTTTTTAATACTAGCCATTTTCTTCTCCTATTTCTATTATTTGGTTAGTGTTGTTTTAAAAGCAACACTTTCTGACTTGTCGCTTTCAACATTGCCATTTATTTGACTAACCTGGACGTTGTATGATGTGCCCGCCTTTAGATTTTCCAAATCAAATGACAGAAGTTTACTTCCACCTACAGGCACACCATCTAAATAAACCCGATACTTCATTTCATCCCAATCGTACTTGCTTGAGACTATACTAGAAACTGGGTTAGTATCAACGTAAGTTCCTACAAACTTTGGCCAGTCAGCAGTTGTGACTTCGCTAGCTGATGGCATGTATGGAGTCAGTTGGTCTTGTAATTCACTTTTACTTGGCATCCAAGGAGTTGCTACTGAACCTGACTCTAGTTTTGGATTTCTAACTCTAATTGTAAAACTACCTTCACTATGACCACTGAATATAGTCGAAAAGAGTGCTTCCGTGTTGACAGCAGGGTCTTCATAAGGTGGTATCGTTGAAGTTTGTGTTATTCTTATCCATTGGTTCAGCATTTTGCTAGGGTCTTTAGGTAAATCTATAGAACATATACGCTTCCATGAGCTTATTCCGCCACCGTAAGAGTATCGCTGACCCATCCAAAACTCGTCAAGATGTGTTCCAGCAGGGAGATTCCAACTTGTGAACATAACGTCCATACTCATCGTATATTTGTCGTTAGGTTTATAATCTCTAGGTTTCATAGAGAAACCATCCAACAGGCTTCTACCAACCCATGTATTAGTCCCCTTTATTGTTAGTTCACCATAGCCATTTTCTACTTTGTCGAAATCTTTAAAGAATCCATCTTTGGTTTTATCTGAACTATTAACTAACAAATTCAAGTTGGGATAATTAGCGGTTAAACTGTCAGTAACAGTCGAACCTTGTTCCCACTTATGACCAGCAGTCCATAAAGCACCTGCGCCTGATATTTCATATTTGGCATAAACAACATCACCAGCGTTCAAAGTTACAGTAAAAATGTCTCTCGTCCAATCAAAATTATTTCCTAAAATCTTGTTAGGCAATAAAACGTTTTTATCATTTATAAAAATAAATCTATATATATTTGCATTATTTCCTGAACTTTTAACATAAGCTGAGAAAGTATAAACTCCGCTTTGTGGTGCTTTAAATGTTTTATATATACCGACCCATGGTTCAGTTCGTTTTTTAACAGTTAGACCTTTATATGTTCCGTCAGTTACCCAACTTTTTGAATTTGTCCAATCTCCACTAAAATCTTTAGTACCGTCTAACAAATTCAAATTCGGATAAACAGTCGTGAAGCCATCCGTGCCGTCTGCGCTGTTAGCGTAGGCGGTGTGTAAATAATTTTTATCTGCCATATTATCCCCCGTTTTCCCACGAAATTTTTGCACTTGAAGAAGTGATATCATAAACAATTAGATTAGTTGGTGGCTTCACTTTTTCAACATAGCCTTTGGTGATTGTTGCGCCCTCAATAACAAAACGCATAACCTCAGTTCCGTTGATTAACAACAGTTCGTTACCATTATTTACAACTTCTCCGTCCATTGCATAAACTGACGGAAGCTCAACATTGACTTTATTTCTGATATAGCTTAATGAAGAAGCTAGGTTATAAATTCGCTCTCCGCCAAATACTGGACCAGTATCAAATCCATTCGCTTCGGTTCCAATTGAATTTTTGTAATAAGTTACTTTCACATCCGGTTGATACTCTGAATCGTGCTCAATTACTACATTAAACCCGCTTGGAACTTTACGATAAATAATTTTATTGAGGTCTAAAACTTCCGCAAGTAACCGTCCTCCTGGATCAATTGATTCAAGGATTTCACGGTTTGCTTCCACAAACTGTTCCCAGCTATTTTTACCATCTTCAATATACTTATTAAAGATTCGATAAAGCTCTTTGAAAGTCCACCAATAGTTTGAGTCTTTGAAGGGTTGCGAATAAATGGATTTCTCAACAATATAGTGAAAAGTCCGAGTGGAGAATTGCTCAATCCATTGACTTCCTTCTTGTTTTCTAAAGCTAAAATATGCTTCATTTCGTCCCACCATTTGCAAAGCATTATCACTGGCAACATATTTCAGTGTTCCATTTTTAGCATCAAAGGAGACAACACTTTCTTCTGATACCCCTTGACCTGTAATTTCTTGTGCCATTAAACAAAAGAACGGCTGTAAGCCTTCAAAGTTCTTAGGTTGACCATTCTCTACAATTCGAGCAACAATCGCTTGACTGTTGACATCCGCATGTCTTAGCTTAACAATGCCGATATTGTTATTAGGCTCTGTGGTGGACAGTGTTATAAAATGTTCTGTCATAATAGACCCTTTCTAAAATTTGATATAATCCCTTGGATTCTTAAAGTGAGCGTGTGATGATGGCCAGTATTGGTCCATAAATTGGAAGTGCAAATGTGGTCCAGTGACCGGGCCAGTCGCTCCCATAAGTCCAATTTGTTGGCCCTTTTTAACATTTTGACCCACAGAAACATCGATTCTGCTTTGATGTGCGTACCCTGTATAAAGTCCATCCGCATGCTTGATGACCGTGTAATTTCCATACCAGTTATAATAATTACTTCCCGCTTGGACCACTTGACCATCGTTTGAAGCTAAGATTGGAGTTGTTGGATTACCATTAACCAAGTCCATAGCATTGTGAAATTCTTGCGCTCCAGTGATTGGACTAGTTCTCCAACCCATTTCACTTGTTACGGTAATAGGGCTTGAAATTGGAGCAATATAACCTCCGCCACCGCTTGGGATTTCAAGATTAACAAATTTGTTATACCATTCTTGGGCCCAAGTACTACGTTCAGGGTGTCCGTTTAAGGGACGTTCAAAGTTAGCTACAAAAGCTTGCGTTGCAGTATTGATATTGGTCAATGTCATGAATTGAGTCCAAGAATAAGGATAAGAACTTTTCGCAATCCATTGGCCGTTTTGTGCATGCCACATCAAGAGCTTAAATTGGGCTGTGATTGTGTCAGGATTGTCAGTCACTCCTGCTCGTGTCATGAGATTAATCATATAAACACGTCCAGAGCTAGCGCCTGAACTATCCGTCCATTGCCAAACCCCATAACCGAAACCAGGACGTCCGCCACCCTCATCAGCCGTTGGATTGGCATCAGATTCCCCCTGTGCATTCCCAAGTAATGCGGCCGCGGCTTGTTTAGAGAAACCAGCCCCAATTGCCATTGCCCAGATTTGCCAGTAGCGTTTATCACGGTCACTTGTGAATTCTGGTGGATGTTTTCCATTCCATCCATTATCACCGCCGCCAGAGCTTCCCCCACCGTTGGTATCAATTTTTACACCATTAACATAGAGTTCTTTGGTATTAGTTTTACCGCTAATTGTTAAATTTCCATCAACTTTTACTTCTCCGTAAAGATTTAATTTGCGATTTTCAGCCGTACTGTCTTTGGGAATTTCTAAAACATTTAAAAGCGCTCCGTTGTTTCCCTTTGATGACAAGGCGAAAGAATAACCATGATTTTGAATTGCATTAATCCCTTGGAGTTGTCCGCCTGTATAAGTTGGCGCAAAAGCAAACATCTCATTTTCGGACGACCCATTTCTTTTAATAAAACGAATTTTCCCTTGGTCAAGTTCAATAATGAAGTCATGATGAACTGAACGAATCTTGACCCCTTGCAAAACTCCGGCATTAATAAAGTTAGCATTGAAAGTCCCGTCAAGTGTCCATGCAGTATTACTTTTGCCATTATGAACATCTTGAATTGTCGTCCATTGACCTTTTTTGCATTGCTTAAAAGATATTCCAGCATTATTTTGAATCATGAAATACTGTGAATCTTGAATCCTTGGGCCATCCATAAAGACTTGCTCATAGGTCTCTCTTGATTGTGATACACCAGCTTCAATTCCGTTGACCATGTAAATCGAGCCACCGTTCGCACCAGCACCTCGCATAATATCGTCTTGATACTTTCCAATTTCTGTGGAGTCATAAAATGTCATTTTATTATTATCAAGGTCAGAGATATTGCTTTGAACTTGTGACAACTGGCGATTAATTGAGTTTCCACTTAAATTATCGCCTAGACTAGCTTGCACTCGTCCATTAACATGGTCAGTAACCACTTTAAAGACTCTAGTTTGGTAGTGATAATTTCGGTCCCCTCTGTGGATTGAAACAGTATTTCCAATTGAATCACTCCCCAATATCTCAGTACTAAACTGAACGAGTGGCCGTCAGTAATAAGCCAGTTGGTCATAAGTCTTTTGTAAAAGTTCGCTTGCATCTTCCACATCATCAAAGACAACAACCGTTTTACGTGGTAACATTTTTCCGTTTGATGGAATGCCATATTCTTTCGTCATTTCTGGATATTCAATCCAGTTTTGACCTTTAGGTTTATCAAGGAGCTTTCCATTAGACTTTTTCCATTCAACATCTGAAAATTCAATTCTTCGCCCATAACCGTCACCAACTTCTTCACCCTTCCCACGTCCAATTAGGGCAGTGACAATATTTGTGCGGTCTTGTTGGTGGACAATTTTTAGAACTTCCTCACCATATTCAAATCGCTTATTGGTTATTTTCCCAATTTGGTTATAGCAGTGAATGATTTTTTTAGTAATCTTATTTCCTGTAATTTCAATTGAAAAGGTAAACTCTGCACCTAACTCTTGTAGAGCTTTTAGAGCTTTTAGAGCTTCTCGCATGGAAGTATAGTAGAAAGTACTGGAAACTGTTTTAATTGGTTCACAGACACCTAATACCCAGTCACAACCTGATTCAGATAAAAGCTGATTAATCACATAAGAAAAAGACCTATTTTTAGGTCTTATATCTTTGATGATAAAATTATCCAGTTCATCAACGGCAAAATTTACAGCTTCAAATGAAAGCAGATTATCTTCATCTTTTGCAGTTAAAATTCGATATAAAGAGAACTCTTGTTCTTTCGTATCATTGACTGCAATATAGCTGGCATCTTTAATTGTTTCATCAAAAGGTAAAGAAACTGAAAGTGTGTCATTCATTAATTCAGAAGCGTTAGTTGTGATTTCTTTTGTCTGAACAGATTCTATGAATTCATCGGAATCATAACTTTTGATGACTTGTTGCATCTTATCTAAAAATAAGATATTACTCACTAAAGCACCGCCTTTCTATATTGAATCGTTAACTCATAGTTTGGACTTGAAAAATCTGTTCCAGTTGTCAGTCTGATATTTTTGAAATCAGAATCAAGGTCTAAGAGGTTATTGTTTACTTTCCCATTGAGAAAAGTATTGCCTGCTTGAAAATCAAATTCCAATAGATCTCCTTTTTTAGCCTGTGATGATTTCAAGCGATAATTTCCATCAGTTGCAAGTAAACCCTTTGTCAATAACTTGAATGACAGTTTATCCGGTTTCACTGGATAAGGCAAAACTTCAATCACTTTGTTTTTTACACTTTGAATTTTTCCGTGTTTAAATGGATCACTACAAAGGACAGTAAAGCTTGAAATGATTGAATTAGTATCTCCAGCCACATTATCTGCAGTTTGGAAACGTCCATAAAACGTATATTCCAGATCATCATTAAAAATAATAGGGACATCTTCTTGACGAATCAAGAACGCCTTTAAG
Organism: Lactococcus cremoris subsp. cremoris NBRC 100676; assembly: GCF_001591705.1. Classification (GTDB taxonomy): domain Bacteria; phylum Bacillota; class Bacilli; order Lactobacillales; family Streptococcaceae; genus Lactococcus; species Lactococcus cremoris. The sequence continues at coordinate 11,353 of NZ_BCVK01000042.1, forward strand.
GTATCAAACTTTTCTTGTAATACTCGGGGGTCCCTATCCTCAAGCTTATATTTTATCGTCAACTCTCGAGGAGGATATTTAACATTAGTGATCACACCTCCTACTTGCATGTCTTGTGTTTCAAAGCTGAGAGAATACATTTCTCGCCCCTCAACTGCCAATGTTTGATAACCTTCTATGAGTTCCTCTAACCAAGCCCCATCATAACTCATGGCGCTGGTTGGAATAAAAGGAAGGTTGCGATAATGCTTCTGTTTTGTCGTATCTCTAAACTTGTACATTTCTACCTCCTAAAATCCCATATTTAAGTTAATTGCTTGACCCTGTGCATTAGAAATGTCATCCACAAAGGCTTTAAAGATTTGATTCCCAAGCTTCACAGTGAATGAAGCCGGCTGTTTTCCTTGGTTAAGATTCACATCATGAGAAACTTGACTACTGATTGAGCGATTAGCTGCCGCAACGTTCGCCCCAATATCCACAGAATAGTCAGAATTAATGGCATTTGCAATCATGTCCCCCATTCCTGAAACATTAGATTGAACGTTACGGAAGCCTCCAGTTAAACCAGAATTCAAACCATTCATAATGGCATTACCAGCGGGAGTTAAAAGTTTTCTGTCGACACGGATTGGACCTTTATGCTTCCGAATCCAATCTCCAATCCCGCTAATGAACTTCATCCCATCTTCCCATTTTTGTTTGAGTCCTTTGACAAATCCGTCAATGATGGCTTTACCAATATCTAGCAAGTTTATATTTTTTAGATTGTTAAATGTCGTTTTTACATTATCAATCAAATCACTTACGCTTTGTTTCAAACCGTCCCAAATTCCTTTGAGACCGTTAATCATTCCGTTCCACAAGTCAATTGTGCCTTGTTTGAGGTTTTCCCAACCTTGTTTGACTCCGTTCACAATAGCATTGGCAGAATCAACGACCCACTGTTTAAATGAAGCCCATGTATCCTTGACCCATTGAATAGTAGCGTTCCATAAATCAATCGTTCCTTGCTTGAATGAATTCCAACCATTAACAATTCCGTCAACAATAGACTTGGCCATATTAATGACCCATGTTGTGAAAGCTCCCCAAAGACTTTGAACCGTATTTACAACTGTCGTCCAAATATTAGAAACAGTTTGTCCAAAAGCGGTAAAGAAACCAACGATAATTTGGACATAAGTAGTTACTAATGTTTGAATATTAGTAAATAATGTTTGCCAGAGCATTGCAAAATCTTCTTTGAATTGGTTAAAGTCCCCAGTGATTAAATCAATGAGTAACAAAACTGGTCCCATAACAACCGTCTTAATAATCTCCCAAGCTGAACCAAAGATAGTTTTGACTTGCCCCCATAATCCGCTAAAGAAATCAAGAATTGGTTGAAAGATTTTTTTGATTGTCTCAACAAATGGAGCTAAGGTTGTTGTAACGCTATCCCAAGCGCTAGATAACCAGCTTGTCGTACCTTTCCAAAGATTAGTGAACCACTCCTTAATGCCATTCCAAGCGTTTTTAACACTATCAACGGCATTTTTTGCACCTTGGACTGTTCCATCCCAGAGCCCTTTAGCTCCATTTTTAATGTTGTTCCAGGTATCACTGAACCATTTGACCGCACTGTCCCAAGCTTTAGTAATATTATCCCAAACATCTTTGGAAATTTTAACTAGAGATTGCCATGCAGAACCTAGAAATTTTACAAAATTTGACCATATTTTCTGACCTGTTTTTGTTTGCGTAAAGAAATAGACTAACCCTGCTACAATAGCCGCAATTGCAATAACTATCAACATGATTGGATTTGCATCCATAACTGCATTAAAGGCCACTTGAACTGCAGTAGCTATCTTAGTGACAGTGTTCCAAGCTGTAATCGCGCCTTTCCATAGTTTATATGCTGCCACACCAGCTGTTATTCCAGCTACTAAAGGTCCAATCCAATCTTTATTTTGATTAACGAACTCAAACATGGTTTTAAATGTAGCAATTATTCTTGCAATTACACTAATAACTGGAGGAATAGTTTTTGTAATTGCACTAAAAACTTGATTAACTACAGTTTTTAACTTGTCAAAATTCTGAGCGATTGAACCAAGACCAGCGCTCTTCATTCCGTTATCAATTGCAGATAAAACATTCTCCAAACCTTTCCTTACTGCTGTTTTTACATTTTTGAACGAGGTTTTTATCCCTGCTGAATTTTTCTTAGCAAGTTCCGCAAATCCTCCAACACCGTCATTCAATTTAATTAATCGACTATTAAAGTCATCGAATGTAATTTTCCCACTTTGTAAAGCATCATATAGATCACTAACCGAATTTACACCTTGGTCTTTAAAAGACTTAGCAACTTTATCCATTGCAATGGGCATTGTTTCTTGGATTGAGCTCCACGATTCCATGTCAACAGTTCCCTTAGATAACATTTGAACATATTGTTGCATTCCTCGGCTTGCATCTGCAGTTGAAGCACCAGAAGCTAGAAAAGCATTGTTTAACGCAATAGCTGTATCAGTTCCTTTTGTTAAGCTTCCTGTAGATATAGCAAGTTGTTGAGTATTGGATACAATTTCATCAAGAGAGGTAGGTAAGCCATCAATTCCTTTATTCAGTTTTGCCATTGATTTATCTACATCAGAAGCAGAATAACCAAGCGCCTGCATTACAACAGGATACTTATTTAAAGTATCAAATCGATCTATTGCACCATCTAATGAATTTCTAACCAAACCTACCGCAGAATCAACAAGTTTAAAAACCCCAACACCATTAGCAATACCTAGGATAGAAGTATTTGTATTTTGTGATCTTTTATCTAATCCTCCCATTGAACTATCTGCTTTATTCATGGTTGAGGTGAAATTTTTATCAACAGCACTCAGAACCGCTTCTACACTATAAGATTCCATGTTTTTCCTCCTTTCTTACTTATTTGCTTTTTTCATGAGGTTAATTAGTTTTTTGTCCTTTTTAAAAGTACTGTCCGAAGTTTCGATTCCTAAAATATCATTTTCAAATTTTTCTTTATCAAAAAACTTCTTGAAGGTCGAATAAACTGGAACTTGCTTCTTACCTTGTTGCTTAGTTGATTGAACTTGCCAATTTGCCCATGCTTGTTGGTAAATAAATTCTTGCTCATCAAGTCTTTTTAGCCTATAAGCTTTCAGCCTTAATTCATACTCCGAAATGGTCATGCGCTCTATATCTCTTAGATTAGCAATTCGGAGATAACGCAAACAATTTAACTGAACTTGTTCATAGAGTGTGTCAAAATCTGTTACTGTAGATTTTTGCTGACTTCTTTCTCGAAGTTCAACGTTTTTTTCTTGGTAAATTCCGACTTTTTTAACTCTTCGAGTACTAAATCAAAAAGCGCATCAATACCATTTTCTTCAATCCATTCAACTATCCCTTTCTCAGAGACACGAGGATTTTCTGTTGCATTCGCAGTTTTTAGCATTTCAACAAGTGTTTCGATATCTCCGCTAAAGAAGTTCATCAAAGCATTATCTAAGCCGGCTTTTAAAGTCATCCCGCGCTCTGTGACTTCATTTTTTTTATTCAATTCCTTAATGAATCGGTAACCAAAGATAAAAAAATACTGTTTGTTATTAATTGTTAATTCCATTTTGATTTCTCCTTAAAAAATAAAGACTAGAGCGAATCTCTAGTCTTTTGTTTATAGTATTTAAATTGTCACTTCTACAACTGTACTCCAGGCAGAGCCAGTAATATTTTCAGCTTTATCCCCTAACAGTATCTTTGAAGACATACTGAACAACATTAGCTTGTTCAGTAGTTAGTGTGGCATATCCCTTTTGAGGTTTACCGAACACTCCAAATTCTAAACTCAATTCAAGCGCATCTTCTGAGTTAGGTTCATAAGAGAAACTTGTAAGATAAGCACGAAGATATTTCGCTTTGTACTTGCCTGTGTCTAATCCGAGAGTTGCTTTTTCAGCTTTATCAATTTCCCACACTTCAATAATTGCTGCATCATCAAACGCTTTGTCCATTTCGTCAAGATGTGGATCACCATTTGCTGCAATAGATGTGGCAGACAAACTATATTCAACTTCTGCAAGAGCACCAACTGGTCCATCTTTAGTTGCTGTAGTGTTGTAATCTCGAGTTTTTTCATTCGAGTGTTCTGTTTGGAATGCAAGTTTCCAAGCGGCTTCTGTTGATGCTTTACTAAGCACACGATAGAGCAAGATAATATCTTTCCCTTGTTTGGCTGTTAATTCTGCCATATTAAATCTCCTATCTTAGTCTAAATTCTAAGTTAATCAACGCTCTTTTAAGCGGTGTATTTGTTGTTGTATCGTCCAGCATTTGAATGGTACTTGCTTGTAAATTCAAAGCCCAAGAATAGCCATCTGTGGCACTTATATTCAATGCTTGATTAAATATATTGCTTGCCATATCAGACACTTCCTTGCGCTTCTTCTGTAAGCCCCAAACAGATAATGAAAGACTTACTGTGCCTTTAATATCCGTTTTATTTGGTTCATGAATAGTTTGAGTATTCTCCAATTCAACAAATGGATAGCCTACTTCATTCATTGGCTTATAATCATAAACGGTATATCCCAAAGCTTGTATTCGTTTGAACAATTCGTCAAAAATAGATTGGTCTCGAGTTTTAATCATTTCGTCAACTTTTCTAAATCATTTGTGAATACTTTTTTCTGAATGTTAAACGCAGGTTTTACAAATGGTTGTGCAGCTTGAAATCGCGTCCCATACTCTACATATCCAGCATAATCAGTATGAGGCCCAGTCGTTCCTGAAAGACCCCCATCTGTGAGTTCACTAGTAATTGATCGTCTCATATTCCCAGTATCAACGGGAGCAAGCTTTTGCATATTCTTGTTCATGCTTACAATATTGCTTTTTACAACATGTTTGACATCATCAAGCGTGGCATTTTTTCTCAATTTCTTTTGCAAGGCATCAATTCCAGTTATTTTCATTGATTGACCTCCTGCAAAATAAAAGTGTTTCTCTTGCTTGGATTGCGGTAAGTCATTAAAACCCACTTTTTATTATCAAACTCAATGTAATCATATTTTGGCATATTAAAAAGGGGCATCATTCGCATGACTTTTGCCCCTTGTTTAATATCTCCAAAAACTTCTACACTTCTGTCAGTTCCAATATCAGTGATATTTGCGCTAAAAACAGTTCTGGTAGGCTCCTTTTCAACCCATTCGCCTAAATCAGGGTCATAGTGGGAGTCAGGCGATTCTTTGATAAAAGTAACTTCATCTAAATATCTCAATACAATCTGAACCTCCCTATCTTCTTATCGCCCTCAGTTTCTCTTGATTTTCGCCATGATTCAATTTCATCGGCATACTCGTCAAAATCAGATTCTGAAAATGTCATGCTTAATCCTTCTTGTGAGTAGGACTGCATGCCTTCTTGACCGATACGATTAAAACGCTTCAAGGAAACATCCAAAACAACATATTCTAGTTCTGGCGGTACTTCTTTAATGTCAGAACCAAGAATAAGCAATAAACGGTCACGAGTGCGTTTTTCGATTACTTCCAAGCGCTCATCCAATGAACCGCCTAAAAGCATTTTTAAATCATCAGTGATAGCCATAAGCAACTCCTAATTTTGAAATCAAATCTGATTTCTTATCGTTTTTTGTATATTCTATCCCTTTAGTTTCAAGAAGCTCTTTTAGCTGATTAACGGTAAGCGTCGTTAGTTCATCATTTTTCACTTGCTTGGTCGCATTTATGTTTTTATATTTATGCAAGTGGCGACTTAGTAGCCGCCCCATTATACACCCGTAAATGTGATATTAACAACTTTTGTTAAATCATAGAGATACGCTGCGTAATGTTCATCTGCAGTAATTACAGTTGTTTTAGTAACAATATCACGGTCAGTTTCTACCTGAACTCCACGTTTTAAAACTAATTTCAAAGCTGGGCTATTTGAAACAATCTTGAACATTAGAGCTGAACCCTCAGCTAGTTTTTTAGATCGTACAATTTGAGCGCCTAAAACATCAGCGTAAGTTCCGTTGATAAGAGCATTTGCTCCTACTTCTGAACCAATGTTTTTTGCGTTTGCATCTTTACGAATTTTTGCCGCATCTTTAGGATTGACGATAAGAACATAGGCTTGTGCATCCTCATCATTAAAGATATCCAATGCAGCTTGAACCCCGTCAACGTTTGCTTTAGTAGAAACAGTTTGAGAGGTAGTCTTAGCTGCTTTCAATAAGTCGTCATCGACTTTATTTGCAAGAGATAGCCCAAGTTGTTTATTAGATTCTCCAATTGGATCACCATAACCAGATAATGCGGCTTCATCCGTGATTTCTGTCCCTTTTGCAGCTTTTTTAATTTTCACTGACTTAGTAGTAGTTCCGATTTTATCTAACGAAATTTCTCCGCCTTCTGCAACATCAGCAGCATCGCCAATATAAGTAAAAGCTGGGAATTTCAAAGTATTACCTGGTTGTCCTTGAAGTGTTGTGTCAACTTGTGCAAGAGGTGCAAACCTAAGTGCTTTATTCAATTCGTATGAAACAATTGGTGCAAGCACCTCTGGATTTACTAAGTCTGCAAGTGTTGTTTTTTGTTTTGACATTTTAATAGCCTCCTGTTAATTTTTTAAATTCATCTGGATTTGATTTTGCTAATTCAGCTTTTTCAGCATAAGTCATCGAATCAAATTTTTCTTTATCGACTGATATTACATTACCCGGAACACGTTTAGGCGTTGTTCCTGTGTTTCGTGCTTTTTCCCACTGTGAGCGTTGATTATCAAGTAAATTGAGGAAAGTTTTTACATTGCTGTAAGTTTTTTCTTCATCAACATCAACTAACAATCCTAATTCAGCAGCACTCAAAGCAATTCCACTTTCTTTCAACACTTCATCAGCTTGACTGGTAATGTTTGAAATTTTGATTTGTGCTTTAAGGCTTGCGATTTCATCGTCTTTAGCTTTTTGAAGTTCGGCAGCTTTTTCTTCGTCAGATTTTTCTTTAACTGACTTTTTGCCACCTTTTTCAAGTTCTTCAATACGAGACAGCGCTTGGTCAAGCTGTGTTTTTGTTTCATTTTTTTCAGCCTGCTCTTTACCAATTCGTTTTTGAAGCTTTTCGACAATTTTGTCATTGTCAGTTGATTGTTCTTGTTGCTCTTCTACGTTTGTTTCTGTTTCAGTTTCCGAACCAGCTTCAGACGTCTCATCTGCTGCTTCTTCTGCGAACAGTTGCAAATTAAGGGGTAAAAGTTCTGTTTGTTCCATTTCTGGTTCCTCCTACTCGCATTTAAAGACTTGGGAGTCTGATTTTCTCGTGTTTTATTTAGTGTCCACAACGTTCGGAAACGGACATAAGAAAAACCCATGGAATACCAAGGATTTAAAGTTTATTTGCTATAATTGAATTACTGGCTCATTTGCCTAGTATCTAGTAGAAAGGAAAAATAATTTGAGTTCTATAAAAAATGCTTACATCAAGTTCTGGTACACATTGATTTTGGTAGCTAATCAGAAAAAAGATTCAGATGCTGAATTAGTGGTTTTGACTTCCAATGGTACGTATATTGGCAAACCTGTATCTTCAAGCGAACTTGAAACAGACTTTGTAAACCAAGCTTGGGAAATGATTTTTTCAGAGAGTAAAACAAATAAATTTTCTGAAGAAATAAGCTTAATACATTTGAAAAATGTTAGGACACTTGATAACTCTGAGTCCTATGGTACCTTGACAATTTTTGCGGAAGATGTTTTAGGTATCAGCGGAAATGGCGATTTAACTGCTCCGTCTGACGACTGATTATCCCCGATAATATCTCTGGGGAACCAATCCCTTTGACTTTATAACTAAAAGGCTGTAACTGGACAGCCTTTTTTGGTTCCTTATTTCTGTTACTTTCCTGAGTATTTTCTTCAAAGCTATAATCAATTTGAGAAAGATTATCTAAACCATCGATTTTCCCCATAAACGTAACAGTAATTTCAGAAAAATTATTACTATCAGAGTTAATTGTAACGTTCGTCAAATGTTTTATTTTTGCACCATTAACTATCAACCCTTCATTAAATTTCACTTCGTTGTATTTCGGTTCATTATTCATTGAAATCTACCCTTTCTTTTATTGCGCAATTCTTCAATCGCTTTGTCAGCTTCTGTCCTGTCATCAAAAGCTTGCTTGTACTCATCTTGACTGATTACTTTCCTATCAAGTAAATCATCCCAGAAACCTTTATCATCAACATGCGGTGCTGTGCTGCATCTACAGAACGGATGCATGTTTGGTGCATTAATACCAGGCGACATATCTTTAAGCTTGAATATTTTACCATTCAATGCTCCACAGATAGGACAAGCTGACGGTTCAGCAATATATTCATAACTTTCAATATCGGCTTTTTTATAGCTTTCTTCTTGAATAGCTGTTTGAATTCTCGTTGTTTCTGAAACTAGCAATCGTTGAGCATTGTAAGTCGCATTAAGCTTGCCCTTTTCTGTCATCAGCCTTTTAAGTTGTGGGGCTAGTGCTTTCGGATTGATTCCACCAGTTACTGAACGAATGAGAAGTTTTTCAATATCAGCTTTCAATTCAAATTGATACTGCCAAAGTTTGTCAGAGAAACTGGCAAATCCTTCGACTTTATAACTTCCATTTAGCACTGATTCAACTAGACTGTTATAGCCTTTCTTTGGAGCGCTTAAACCAAGAATTCCTGCTTGTCTTTCAAATTCTGTGAGAGCTGCACCAGTCAAATTCTTTGAGAAATATTTGTCCAAATCGTCAAATACAGCAATCAATTCTAAACCAATGTTTGCTTTCAGAAGTTCTAAACGATTCACTCTCATGGTCAAGTTATAAAGTTTCAACACTTGATTTGCTTGGTGCGAAAAGTCTTTTTCTTCTACGTATTTCTTAGCTTTATTGGCAAATGCTTTGACATCCATTTTATCCGCACGTTTCATGGCTTCACTGATAGAAATTCCTTGACCATTCGCAAAGTTCTGCCAGTTGGCATTGATTTCTTTTTGAATAGCCTCTTGAGCTTCAAATAGCTTATCCATGATTTGTTTCATGCGTTTGGTGTCATCTTTGATTTGTTGCTCTTGCCAAGCTTTCTCACGTTTTTTCCAGTAATCAGGAGTTTTCATAGGTTACTCCTCATTTGTTTCAGAAACTACTGTATCTGTTCCCTTTTCACTAGGTTGCTTGTCCTGGTCAAAGATAGCTGTAGAAGCTTCTTCTTTTTTGATTTTTTCCATTTCAGCTTGGACATCTGGAATAACAGATATGACACTTAAAGCAGTTTCTTGGCTTGTGATTCCCATAAGGATATTAGCAGTCTCTGCTTGTTCCTTAATATCTTTAGGCTCATTACGTGTAAAGGTGTACTCAATATCTTTCCAAGAGTCTTTGTTCGAAACATTCGTACTTAACTCACAAAATAGTTTGTATCGACTATTCAAAGAAGATTGGAACTTACGTTGAAATGACAAAGCTAAGTTACTCATTGCTTGAAGCTTGTAAGCTAACGAGACACCACTTGATGACCCGAAAGATTCATCAGAGATATTCGCAACCATTGTAGTTTGGAAGATTAATTTAGTCAGTCTGTCCAATAGATTTTCTGTTTGAGAATCACTATCCGGCTTTTCTAAGAATTTGACATCTACTTTTGAAGTAGAACCACTTTGATTATTCTGATTCTTATCATAATAATTAATTAGACGATTATCTTTGATATTTTTAGCATCTTCTTCGTCTATTTCTGCTCCCATGAAAACCAAATACTGATCGCTAAAATAATCAACGTCATTTGCTTTTTCACTAATAGCTTTATTAAAAGCGTTGACTAATGAAATAACAGATTCAAAGATACTCATTCGTTCTTCGTTGAAATAGAACTCTACAACTGGTAAATCTGGATATGGGTTGTAAGTCCCTTCTCCAAAGCTAATTTCGTCATTTTCTCCGCTGATTTTAATAGTTTCAAGTAGAGTATAAACTTCTCCTTGAAGTTTTTTGTCCTCGTCAACACCATATCTCACGGCAAATAAAGGCTCTTGTTTGACTGTATCGTCATAGACCATAAACATATTTTCTGGACTATTATAAACAACATTCGTTTGAGTGTCCTCGTCTTGATACAAAAACTCAAAAGCTCGACCATAAATACATGCCATTTTTGCAAGTTCTGATTCTTCATCTTCCATATCATTCAAATTATCAAATTCTTGTAATTTAGTAAGTATTTCTTTATCTGAATGTGACTTTTTAACTGGAATCCCATTAAAGTAACCTGTGAAAGTATCAACGATATATTTAGTGAAATTAACAGCTAAACGATTGTCAGGCTTCCAAGAGTCTTTTGCCGGTTCATCATCAATAGCCATAATTCCAAGATACATATTTTTTAAGTACTCATACCGAGCAACTTCTAATTTATGTTTTTCCATAAACTTGGTAACCACTTCAACTGTGATTGGTTCATCTTTTGAAAATGTCATTAATTTAGGTGGTTTGTATTTCAATTAGAAATCTCCTTTTATATTTTAAATGATTTTAATCCGGCTTTTATTCGCTTACCACTCATTGTCTCAGCAATCCCGGTTGTTGCATCGGGCGCATCATCGTGTTTATTTTTACCTTCACGCTGATAAGTTGTCATTGCTTGATAGTATTCTGGGAAACGAGTCCGCCAGTCATTAGGAAATCGAACGTGCTGTTCTATCCAATAACTATTGGAATAAATTCGGGCTTCTTTATTATTTCCTTGGAAGAAATCTTCTACAGCACAAGCAACTTTACCTTGAATCTTATCCCTGACAGAACGAGCAAAAGACCGACCGCCATTGTTGCGCTCGATTCTTGATGCATTCACTCTGTTATTAATTAATTGATTGGCCACTGCATTTTCTGTGTATTCCATCGGCTTTTGAGTGTAAATAATGTCTAGCACATCTGCAAAGCCGTCTGTGGTTTCACCCCACACAATCGAACAGAGATAGTCTTTCCCAGTGTCTGCAGTATCGCAATAGTTCCAAATCTTTTTGTACTCTGAACGAGCATTGTAGGTTTGGAACTCACTATATAATCGACCTTTGACATCAATCGGCTCTTGTTGGTAGTTGGCGCTGGCAATATCAGCACCCATTGTTTTTACTTTGCGCTTATAATCTTCAAGAGTCAGAACGTCAGCACATAGCATTTCATTTGTCTGTTCATTGAAAGCTTTAAAATTAATATGCTTTACTCGATAGCCATTCTTAGGCAGTTCACGCAAAGCTCGTCCGGCTAAATCTTCACTATGCCAACGAGTCATATTGATTATGATTTTACCGCCTGACTCCAAACGTGAAAGCATGGTATTAACAAACCAGTCCCAATGTTTTTCTAATACTGTCGCGTTGTTAGCTTCCTCAGCATTCTTGATAACATCATCAATGATAATAATGTCAGCACCAAAACCTGTTGCAGTCCCTGTTGGAGAGGTTGCCAGATAGTTATTATAGCCGTCCGACAAACTCCAAAGGTTTTTCGCAGCATCTCCATACTTAATTGCAGCATCGAAAATATCAGAGTAAACGATTTTGTTCTCATCTGCTTTTTCTTCTTGAAGCGTATTACGAACATTTTTAGAAAAGACAGTAGATAAAGTTTCGTTATATGAACCAGTCATGATTTTCTTCGTGTGGTCATTACCAAGCACCCACTCTACAAATTTACCAAGCGTGAGAGATTTCCCATGACGTGGCGGAAGATTCAAAACTAAAACATCATGCTCATTATCATTTAGAAATGACTGAAACTCTTCACACATAGTCACTAAATAAGCCCTATCACGTTTATAAAAGCTTGGCATGATGAGATTACAGTAATCAAAGAAAAAGCGCTTAGACAGCTCAATTTTTGCCCCTAGCGCTATTTTATCCATCACGACTAGCCAACTTTCTAAGTTCTTCTGTCGATAAGTCTACAAAAGGATTGGTTTTGACTGAACCAGATAATTCAACTTTGCTTGTATAATCACCATCCATTTTATTAAGAGTGTCAATTGCCTTAATCATGTCAGCTTCTTTTTCGGCATTTTTAGCTATCTCTGATAAAGTGACCATTCGCTCTTTACGAGTCATTATAGCAGCATCTTGAGCTTCTTCTTGGAGTTCCTTATACCTTACCAAAACCTTACCAAAAAGTTCGCTTGCTTTTACATCTACAGTTGAATCTTTCCACTTTGATGATTGCTTAAATGCTTCTCTGTATGCTTTTCGTTGGCTCATGCCAGAAATTAGGCATTGAACAAATTTTTCATGTCTTGCATTTTCTAATACTGGCATTTAATCTCCTTTCCAACAATAAAAGGCTGCCCATTGGACAACCTATCTTTTTCATAGTCTAGCTATACTTATCATTTCTTCAACCATTTGTAAACCAGAATAAATATTCCAATGAATACCCCACCTACAATAACAGATGCAAAGGCCAGAGCTATAAAATTAATTTCCATTATTAAACTTCAACTCCTAGTTTGTTATTTACACTTTCAAAAAGTTCTTTAAATAATCCCTCATGATTATAATAGTCAGTGAGTTTTATTTTAAGGACATCTAATGGGTCAACTTTTTGTCCAGTAAAATCTTCCTTTAGAGAAGAAACAACCATTGCCAACAGCAACATTATAGTGGCAGAAGACCTATTTATAGATTCATTATTTTCTGATTCATTATTTCCTGATTCAGTATTTTCTGATTCAGTATTTTCTGATTCAGTATCATTACTTCGATAACTTTCTTGAAGCATTTCTGTTAGTAATTTAACTGTTCTTCCTGAACCATATCCAAGTGTTTCTTGAACAAGCTTCCGTAATTTTTTCTGTCCGTTCTTAGAATCAAGCGACTCCATTGCATTTGTATCAATTGCAAGTTCGGTCCAGTTCATCATAATCTGTTGCAGATTCCCATCTTTTCGATAAAATTCATCAATCTGTAACTCCTTATTAAATTCAAATTCTCTGTCACTTTTTAATTTATCACTCACCATTTCTGGAATTTTCTTTATCATATAAACTGCCAAAATAAATATACATATACTTATACCAGAAATAATATAATCCAAAACATCCTTCACAACTTAAA
>NZ_BCVK01000043.1 GCF_001591705.1 Lactococcus cremoris subsp. cremoris NBRC 100676
ATAAAATTGTATGCCATATAATTTAGTGAAATTATTCTTTAGTTATTTTAAGTGTTAATATGATGGTTTTTTTGTCTTTTATATCTCATTTAATAGGTATATAAGAAATTTGTCGTAGTCCAAAGCCTAATATTATCACATTTTTATTTCTTTTGATTGATTTTGTTTTATTTTTTTAACATAATATGACTACTCTATTATACAATTAATAAGTGACTATGTCTATTATTAATTATAAAATCGTAAGCTATAAAATACTCTCTTTATCCTATTTTATGAGAATTCACTTATTACTTCAAATCAAACTAAGTACCCTTTTTTAGTTTTCTGTCTTTAAAGATATTGTCATCATACAGAGATATTACAGTATCAAACCGTAACTTAACTAATCTTATAGATTTTTATAAAATACTAATAATAAGAAACTTATTTTTTATAGCACCATGATTTATTGGCTTTTTTAAGACCTTATCAATCCAAAACCTCATAATTTTTTTATAAATACTCAATATAATAAATTACTTATAATCATTATTTTTTACTTTTGTTTTCTTGATTGTTACAATTACGTCGTTACTCTTCGGAGGAATAACTTAAGTGGTTTAAGAGATAGATTTAATAAATTCTTTATTTATAAATTTGAATGTCTTAGACCTATTTGTGTTGGATCTACTAACTTTTTCTTAACATATTATTTTACTCCAACACAAAAAAACATTGGTTCGCGTTGCCAATGTTTTTTTTATTATTTAATTTACAGTGTGAACCAATAGAGTTTTACAATAGTTTTCATATTTTTTTATCTAAGAGTTCAAACATTTTCACTTGCGGACCAGAAAGTGGAAGCTTTAAACGGCTTATCTTTGATAAATCCTGATTTAGATTGACAACATTTTCGCCTAATTTTTTTGAATCATAATAAACCCATTTTTTATCAGCTGTCAGTAATTCATCAGCAATTTCAAACTTCTCTTCTGCCTTTACTTTGATAAGTACAATGTGCCATTTTTGATGAGAAAAGATATGAGTGAAATTACCGAAGTATTCCATCTTAGATATACTTTCAGGAAGTTTTGGCATGGTAATATTTTTACTGATTGCTCCGTCAGTAATTATTTTTTCAAAGTCTACTGATGATAATTCTGTCAGTGGAAAGGTCCACATATCAGCTAACAAGCCTTTCGATGGTCGTTTCTCCAAATAGTATTCCCCTAGAGAATTCTCTAATGCGAAGGCAGTATAATACAACTCTTTTTGTTTGAGATTTTTTGTTTTTACTGGATAGTTCAATTGTTTTCCATCAGCTACTGCCGCACAGTATTTATTCAGCGGACAGGTTTCACATTTTGGCTTCTTTGGGCTACACACAAGTGAACCTAAATCCATCAGTCCTTGATTAAAATCACCAGGTCTTTTTTTACTGACGAGTGTCCGTAAATGCTCATCAAATATTTTTCGTGAACTACTTTTTGAAATATCACACTCTAATTCAAAAATTCTACTTGTCACGCGCATCAAATTTCCATCGATAGCTGGTTCAGCCAAATCAAAGGAAATAGATGCAATAGCCGCTGCTGTATAAGGACCAATTCCTCTGAGGGATAGAATCTCTTTCAAATTATCTGGAAATTTTCCATTATATTCGTTCACGACCTCTTGTGCTGCAATTTTTAAGTTTCGAGCTCGTGAATAATAACCCAAACCTTCCCAAAGTTTTAATAACTCTGTATCATCAGCTTGAGCTAATGATTCAACTGTAGGGTACTTTTTCATGAAGCGTTCAAAATAAGGTATGACCGTTTCCACTTGCGTTTGCTGCGACATAATTTCTGAAATCCAGATTTTATAAGGTTCGGTCGTTTGTCGCCAAGGTAATGGTTTTTTATTAGCATCATACCAAGAAAGTAAATCTTTTTGAAATTCTTTTATTTTATTTTTAGACCAGTCCATCAATTCTCCATTTACATTTTCGATATGCTTCAAGCACTCTTCTTTGTTTTACTGACAAGATAAAAGAACTGACAGTTTTTACTGACAATCCTTTTGCTTATGACTTTTCACTTTTTAAAAGAGGAACATTATCTTTGATGGATTCCCAATTTTCATCGCTTTTATGAGGAGCAGACAAAGTGTTTTTGACACGCTCGGCAACTTCATAAGGAACTCCTGCCTCAGCAACTTCTTGAACTGTCGCTTCTTCAATCGCTTTTAAATTTTTAAAAGTTGTCAGCAATTTTTGCTTCCGTTTTGGTCCTAATCCAACAATTCCATCCAACTTACTTGAAAATGTATTTTTCCCACGTAGTTGTCTATGGAAGGTAATCGCAAAGCGGTGAACTTCATCTTGAATTCTGGTCAGTAAAAAGAATTCTTGAGATTGTCTTGATAGGGGGACAACCTCTAGTGGATCACCAAAAAGTAACTCTGATGTTTGGTGCTTATCATTTTTTTGCATCCCCGCTACAGGAATAGCTAAACCAAGTTCTCGCAAAACTTCTTTGGCAATATTAACTTGACCTGCCCCCCCATCCATTGCAATCAAATCAGGAAGAGCAGTTTCTTCTTTGAGCGCTCGCGAATAACGTCTGGTCATCACTTCGCGCATTGAGGCGTAATCGTCAGCTCCAACTACTGTTTTAATTTTATACTTCCGATAATCTTTTTTTGACGGTTTTCCATCAATAAATACGACCATCGCAGACACTGGTGAAGTTCCCATGATATTTGAATTATCAAAAGACTCAATTCTAACCGGTTTTGGTATACCTAAAATTTTCCCTAAATTTTCAACTGCTTTAGTAGTTTTTAAAATGTCACGTTCAGCCACATCGAATTTCAGCTGTAATTGAGTCTGAGCATTCTTGGTCGCCATATTAACCAATTGTTTTTTCTCTCCACGACTTGGTTGGATAATCTGTGTTTTAGCTAAAAGTGAAGACAAACGTTTCTCTGATGATAATTCTTTATCTAGTTTGACAATTGATTGCTCAACATCTTTTTGGTCAGAAAATTTAAGCGTTTTTGCCGTAAAGACTTTAGCATCTACTGCTTTAGCTTGCGCTTTTGTCAGCAAATTTCCTTCTTGACTGGCGGCAACTACTGCTTCTACATAATCCTTATCAATATCTTGAGGAATAAAAATCTCTCTTGGCATCATATGATTATTATCTTGATAAAACTGACCAATATAAGTCAAGAAATCTTCTTCGGCATCATTGTAATATGGAAACATATTAACATCTCGTTGAATCAGTTTCCCTTGACGCACGAAAAAGACCTGAACACACATCCATCCTTTATCAACGTAATAGCCAAATACATCTCGGTCTTTCAAATCCTGATTCATCACCCGCTGTTTCGTTCTTAAGGTTCCAATCGCCTTAATCACATCACGATATTCGGCAGCTTGCTCAAATTCCATATTATCTGAAGCACTTATCATTTTTCCTTCAAGTTCTTTAACAATTTTTTTATCTGAACCTGTTAGAAACTCTTTGACTTCTTGAGTCATGTCCTTATATACTTGTGGATCAACGTGATTAACAACCGGACATAAACACTGATGGATATGAAAATAGAAGCAGACTTTTTTCTCGTGCAATCCGCACTTTCTAAAAGGAAAAATTCGGTCTAAAAGTCGTTTAACTTCATTAGCAGCCTTAACATCTGGATAAGGTCCAAAATAAGTCGCCCCATCTTTTTGAACTTTACGTACAACTAACAGGCGAGGATATTTTTCATTTGTTATTTTCAAAAAAGGATAATATTTATCATCCTTAAGCATGATATTATATTTTGGCTTGTAACGTTGAATAAGATTTATTTCTAAGACCAGAGATTCAATATTAGAACCTACAACAATCCATTCCAAATCTTCAATTTCGGAAACCAATAATTCTGTCTTTGTATTATGAGAACCATGAAAATAAGAGCGCACTCGGTTTTTCAGATTCTTTGCCTTTCCGACATAAATAACAGTCCCATTTTTATCTTTATGTAAATAACAGCCAGGGCTATCAGGCAATAGCTCCAACTTCGCTTTTATCGTTTGATTCATAATGTTTATTATAGCAAAAAAATGTAGGAGCTGCTCTCCTTTTGGATGTTAATAAGAACAAAAGACACCCTAAATCCTTAGGGTATTTTGACTAATCATTTCGTACCACCTTCATTATCCGCTTCGCCGCTTGCCCAAACCCGATTTGCATAGATGGCATTGAAGAGTAAGGCTCCTTGCAGAGCAACTTGTGATAAATACATTCCCAATTGACCTTGAGTATTTACGTCCATTATAAATTGTATTGTCAATATTGACCAATAGACCACGGCGGCAGTATTAACCACAATCCAGAGTGACCAATTTTCTTTATATTTCAAAATGTATAATATTTGCGCGATAAGTGGGATAATCAGATTTAAGGAGTCAAAATAAGGAAGTTGGCCATTTAAAAAAGCATCAATAACCCAAACGATTAGCCAAGCAATAAAAGCTCCTAAAAATATCAGTCGACGAGTTTTTGGTTTAAATTCATGAATAGCATCATCTTGTCCCCAAAAAAACCAACCAACAGGTTGAGATAAAATATAAAAAATTCCCATTACAAAACTCATCCATGAATGGGTCTGATAAGCTATTAAAGTCATCGCTATAGTCTGTATCAATCCAAACGCAAAATTAATTTTACGCCCTTTCATCCCATAAATGAGACAAAGCACTCCAAAGACACCCGAAATCATCCCAATGAAGGAATCCGGAGCAATAATATAAACAATGATTTGTAATAACAATAAAATAGCAATATATGTGATTTCAAACTTTTTCCAATTTGCAAAAAGTTGTTTAAAAAGCCATGATTCTTTTGTCATTTCTTCTCCTTTTCAAATTACTTATTTAAAACTTCTAAAGCAATTTCAATTGTTCGTTTTTCACCTTCAATGACCTTATCAGCCCCTGAAACTAAATCATTTACCCCGGCTTGTAAATCTTCTTTATAAGCTACAACATTATTTAAAATAGATAAAGTTTCTATTCCTCGCAGACGTCCAACAGTAAATAAGGCTCCAGACTCCATATCCTCACCAATAAGTCCAAAATTTGACCAATATTCCTGTGTCTGTTCATTATTATCCATATAAAAACCGTCATGCGAACGAATAATTCCATAAATGGCCTCAGGTGCAATTTCTTTTGCTTTTGCTAGTAAAGTACTAGAGCGAACTGCCGGATATTGTTCTGGAACATACATCTTTGTCAGACCATCGTCACGCACTGCTCCTTCTCCAATAATTGGATTTCCTAAACCAATCCCTAACTGCAAAGCTCCAGCAGAGCCTACTCTGATAATTCTCTTAACTCCAATATTATGAAGTTCTTCAATGGCAATAGCAGCTGACGGCGCCCCAACTCCTGTTGACAGAACTAAGACTTCTTTGTTTTTATAGGTGCCACGAAGTGAACGAAATTCACGGTTATATTTTAATTCTCTGAATTCCGTCAAAAATTTTGCCACTTGGTCTACCCGCGCTGGATCACCTACAATAATTGCATCTTCTACTGCATCAGTTTTCTTCAATTGGATGTGTGCTTGTAACTCTTCCATTAGTCACTCCTTCATTTCATAAAGGTTTATTTGATTTGTTTGAAACAATTAAATTATAGCAAATATTTTAAACAATTAAAAGAACTTAATTATTAAATTGTAGAAAAAAAGACCTCATTAGGTCTTTTTGAATTATCTTTATTTCTCATTCACATTCTTAAAAGAAAGATGGAATGTCGTTCCATTCGGGAGATTATCGCTTATATAAATTTCAGCATTTATTATTTGTGCGTATTGTTGTGCGATTGCTAACCCAATCCCATTTCCAGTATGATTCGTCCTTGATTTCTCTACTTGATAAAAGCGATTAAAAACTTTTGCTTTTTCATTATCAGAAACTCCTATCCCTTGATCAATGACTTGAATTTCCTTTTTATCATATTTAATCAAAACCATACTACTCTTAGGCGAATATTTTATTGCATTTTCCACTAAAATATTTAAAATCTCTCGCAAAGCAAATCTATTTGTCTTAATGTGTAAGTTGTCGTCGCCCTCAATTTCTATTTTATTAGATGAATCAATTTCAAAGCTAGACTTAATTTCTAACAGTAAACTTTTAGTTGTGAAAATTTCTTCCTGATAGTCAATCTGCCCTTTTCTTGATAAAGTTAGAAAATCTTCAATTAATTTTTTTAGTCTTTCAGATTCTTGTTCCAAATAATTTAGCGATTTTTCAACAATTTCTGGGTGTTCTTCTCTTCTTCTTTTGAGTAAAGAAATATAACCCGAAATTGCCATAACTGGCGTTCTTAATTCATGGGATAGATTTGAGGCAAATTCTTTTTCAGACTCTATTTTTTCTTGCAAGCTTTTAACCAACTCGTTAAAATTAATTGCGAGCTCTCTTACTTCTACTGGAGCTTCTGGTACTTCCAATAAACCACTGTCTTGACTGGCCTCAAAGGCCAATTTCTGAATTGGTCCATTTATCTTCTTTGAGTAATGTCTGATTAGAAGTAATCCAATTAAATAATTAAGAAGCAAGATAGCAAAGACACTAGCTAAAACAGCTCCAACTTCTTCAAATATATCCTGAAGAGAAAGCCAGATTTCATAAGTAATTCCCTTATCCTTCTTATAGACTGTATCATAAAGTTTTCCATTTGATATTGTAATCTTCCAGAAACTAAATGTTCGATTTTCTAAAAAGTTTTCGGTTCCTTTACTCATTATTGTTTGATTTTCTTGTGAGCGGATACGAATAAAATCTTTTTGTTCTTGAAAACCATTTAAATCTTGAAAATTCATCGTAGATAAATTTGAAACATTTTTCATTCCTGTCATAATCGCACTTGTTTCTCGATCACTGATTTGCACCAAACTATAAGTAATAAAAGTTAAACCACTAAATGTTAATAGTAAAAGAAAAATTCGTTGAAAAATCCTACGAATCAGCTGTTCATTCGTATAAATTTTCTTCTTTTTATTTTCTCTATTTATCTTTATTAAGCCGATATCCTAGACCTCTTATTGTTTCTATCATATTTTTATCTAATTTTTTTCGCAAATATCTGACATAGGTGTCAACAGTGTTTAGCTGACCTCCAAAATTCATTCCTTAAACTTCCTCTAATATGTCATCTCTCGAGATGATTTCTACTTGATGTTCAAATAAGAAAAGGAGTAAAGCAAACTCTCTTTGAGTTAAACTTGTTGCTTTTCCCTGATATTCAACTGTATGTTCACCAGGATTAAGAGAAACCGTTCCGTAGGAATAAATAGCCGGTTGAGTATTTTTTCTAAAAATTACACGTAAACGGGCCATGAGTTCCTCAATATTGAAAGGCTTTGTTAAATAATCATCTGCTCCAGCATCTAGACCAGCAACCTTATCCCCTACATAGTCACGGGCAGTTACGAAAATGACTGGAACTTTATTAGTCATTTTTTTCATTCGCCGTAAGACTTCTAAGCCGTCAAGTTTAGGAATCATCCAGTCAAGCAAAACTACATCTAAGTATTCTTGTTTTTCTTCAAAAATTTTTAGCCCAGACATTCCATCTGCTGCCGATAAAACATTATATCCTTCAAACGAAAGCTCAGTTTCCAATAAATTTGAAATACTTTCTTCATCTTCAATAATTAGTATTTGTCGTTTCATACTCATAGTATAGCAAAAAACATTAAAAAGGTTCAATCTTCTGAAATTCTAAAGGATTTTCATAATCTAAAAGACTTAAAAATTAATTTTTAAGTCTTTCATCAATAGCTTGAGTTTATTATTTTATCGCATAAAAAGCAATTCCTTCTGATTTCCAACCAGCTTTGACCAGGCTATCTCGTTCATATGAACTCATTGTCAAGAAGTGAGCACCGAGTTTTGAATTAGGATTGTAGAGACGATAAACCGGTGTTCCGCTGTTTGAATCCGAATGAAAGGCCACTCCTTCTGATTTCCAACCATTTTGTTTTACTAAACTATTTACTTCAAATGATGATTCTGTATAAAGATGTTCTCCAGAATTTGGATTATAAACTCGATAAACATTATTACCAGTTTTTGGTGCTTTCCAAGCTACTTTTTCGCCTGACCAACTACTATTTGTCATTGTAAGAGTATTGTATTCATAGGCACTTGTTGTATAAAGATGTTCTCCGCTCATTTTATTGTATAAACGATAGACCTCTTGACTAGCAACCGTATTTTGTTCCTTAGTCAAGTTAACCTGAATCATCTTAGTAGCAACTACTTTGCTAGTATCTGCCTTTCCCGAAGAGTCTGCAGCATAAATTTTTACAGTCGCTTCATAATTTTTGCTGCCATTAGCTCGCAATAAATCAAGTAGATTTTGACCTGTCGCTCCGTTTGTACCTGCTAAGTCCACTTCGTAAAAGTATTTTCCTGATTCAAGACCTGAAATTGGAGGAAGTGCTGGATTTTTAGCTGTCCCATTGTCTGACCAAGCTGCATTATTTGAAGAGTTAAGTAACAGACGCGTTAACATTCCATCTCCTCCAAAAGCTTCAAAAGGAATCACCTGGTTAACTCCCGCGGTGAACGGACCAGGTGCTTGCGCGTTTGCTAATTTTGCTGCTGATACGGTTGTGGTGTTCTTAATGTTATCCGTCAATCCAGCCAAATCCACCTGAATCATTTTAGTAGCAACTACTTTGCTAGTATCTGCCTTTCTCGAAGAGTCTGCAGCATAAACTTTTACGGTCGCTTCATAATTTTTGCTTCCATTAGCTCGTAATAAATCAAGTAGATTTTGACCTGTCGCTCCATTTGTACCTGCTAAGTCAACTTCATAAAAGTATTTTCCTGATTCAAGACCTGAAATTGGGGGAAGTGCTGGATTTTTAGCTGTTCCATTGTCAGACCAAGCCGCATTATTTGAAGAATTAAGTAACAGACGTGTTAGCATCCCGTCTCCCCCAAAAGCTTCAAAAGGAATCACTTGATTAACACCTGCTGTGAACGGACCAGGTGCTTGAGCGTTTGCCAATTGTGCTGCTGATATGGTTGTTGTCGCTTTGAGGTTTGCTTGCAGTCCCATTGTAATATCAGTTGCCGAGGTCATTTGACTACTTTTGGTTCCCATTGTTTCAGCTGATACTTTTGCTGGGTTAATAGATAAGCCTGAACTTAGCAGTAAACCACCTAAGATTAAAGATGAATACAACCAAGTTTTGCCAGATTTCCATGTTCGAAATGAATTTTTTGTTTTCATATTGTAGTTCTCCTTTATTTTTTACATCCTTATTATAAAAAAAATTTAACAGGAGAACTACTAGTTTTTATGTTAGATTTCTGTGAATTTCCCATAAAATTTATAAATTATCAAACTTTGCAATTTAATTGTTTCTTAGTTTTCTATACAAAAAAAGACCCAACGGGTCTTTTAGAGGATATTTTTGAATTTTTCTTACAAATCGTTAATATCGAAGTCTTCACCAAGGAAATCAGCAAGTGAGAAGCCTTCTTGTGTTTCAGGCAAATCGTATGAAGGTTTAGCTGCTTTACGTGGTGCGCGTGGTTTGCGGTCACGTTTTTCACCGTCGTTGTCGTTGTTACGAGCTGGACGAGCAGGAGCTTCTTCAAGCGCTTTGATTGAAAGTGAGATACGTTCTTCAGCAGGTTTCACGTCAAGAACTTTTACGTTCACAACTTGACCAACTTTAAGAACATCTTTTGGATTTTCAACACGTTCCCATGAAATTTGTGAAACGTGAACAAGTCCTTCAACACCTGGATAAAGTTCAACAAAGGCACCGAAGTCTGTCAAACGTTTAACAGTTCCTTCAACAGTTGAGCCAACTGGTGCTTTTTCTTCAACTTGTTCCCATGGTCCAGGTTGTGTAGCTTTAAGTGAGAGTGAAAGACGTCCAGCTTCTGGATCGAGTTTCAAAATCTTAACGTTAACAACGTCACCAGGTTTAACTGCATCTGATGGACGTTTGATACGGCTGTGTGAAAGTTCAGAAACGTGAACCAAGCCATCGATACCACCAAGGTCAACGAAAGCACCGAAGTTAGTTACGCGTGAAACTGTACCTTCAACGATGTCGCCTTCTTGAAGTTGCGCAAAAGCTTCTTTACGCATTTCGATTGCTTCAGCTTCAACAACTGCACGACGGCTAAGGATAAAGCGGTTTTCAGAAGCGTTAACTTCGATAATTTTAGCTTCAATTTCTTCGCCGACAAATTTCTTAGTGTCTTTCACAAAGTAAGTATCAATCATAGATGCTGGGATAAATCCACGAACACCGTTATAGTCTACTGAAAGTCCGCCTTTAACGTCTTTAGTAACTTTAACTGTTACGATTTCGCCTTCTTTGCCTTCCAATTGAGTCCAAGCTTTGCGAGCTTCAAGACGTTTCAATGAAAGGAGATATACGTTAGCACCTTCAGCTTCTTTACCGACGATTTGTTTGATTACAAGCAAATCAAGAACATCACCAGGTTTAACGAATGTATTGATATCAGCATCTTTATCGTTAGTAATTTCGCGAAGTGTAAGGACACCTTCGACACCAGTTCCTACGATGGCAACAGTTGCTTGCCCGTTTTCAACTGAAAGGATTTCGCCCTTAACGACGTCACGTACTTTAACGTCTTCAACGCTGTTTAATAGTGTTTCAAATTCGTTCATTTGTAAAAAAAATTCCTCCAACAATTTGGCTGGTACACAGCCTTACAAAACATTATACCATAAAAAATCGCTTAGGGAAAGCATTATTCTTGATTTATATTAAAAAAATTATAAGTATTTTATTATGTACAAAAATATTATAAATAATTATAAATTTTCTTTTGAAAACATTTTCTTTTTTATTAATCTTAAAGTAATAAATAACAACTTTATATGATAAAGAAACCTACCATTTTATTGGCAGGTTCGTATTTTATTGATATTGCATCACTTTTTGTTCTTTGTAAGCTACGTCAATCATTGCTCCACCAAGGCATTCTTCTCCATCATAGAAAACAACGGCTTGTCCAGGGGTGATTGCGCGAACAGGTTCATCAAAGTCAACAGTCACTTTATCAGCCTTGACATGAATCGTAACGCCTGTGTCTTCTTGACGATAACGGAATTTCGCTGTGCAGTGAAGGTCAAAAGTTTCTGGCATTTCTCTGGTAAAGCTCAAATCGCTTGCATCAAGACTTGTTGAATAAAGATGTTCATGGTGGAAACCTTGTCCAACATAAAGAGTATTGGTAGTCAAGTCTTTACCAACAACAAACCATGGGTCACTTGTTAATTGACCATGTTGTCCACCGATACCAAGACCTCCACGTTGACCAATTGTATAATACATTAATCCAGCGTGATTTCCCATTTCGACACCGTCAAGTGTCATCATTTTTCCGGGTTGTGCTGGTAAGTATTCTCCAAGGAACTTTTTGAAATTCTTTTCACCAATGAAGCAAATTCCTGTTGAATCTTTTTTCTTAGCAGTCGCAAGTCCTGCTTTTTCAGCAATTCTACGAACTTCTGGTTTTTCCAAATGACCTAAAGGAAACATTGTTTTTTTGAGTTGTTCTTGGGTCAATTGACTTAAGAAATAGGTTTGGTCTTTATTATTGTCTGCTCCACGTAACATATGAACAGTCCCATCTTCATCAGTACGAACTTGGGCATAGTGACCAGTAGCGACATAGTCTGCTCCTAATTCCATAGCATAATCTAAGAAAGCTTTAAATTTAATTTCTTTATTGCACATGACATCAGGATTAGGGGTACGTCCAGCACGATATTCGGCAAGGAAGTATTCAAAAACACGGTCCCAGTATTCTTTTTCAAAGTTTACTGAATAATAGGGAACACCGATTTGGTCTGCGACTGCTGCGACATCTTTGTAGTCTTCAGTGGCCGTACAGACCCCATTCTCGTCAGTATCATCCCAGTTTTTCATGAAGACACCAATGACATCATAGCCTTGTTCTTTAAGAAGCAATGCTGTGACCGAGCTATCTACACCACCGGACATTCCGACGACGACACGTGTTTGAGCTGGACTTTTACCAGACATAAGTTGAGTATTTGTGTTATCCATTAATTTTTCACCATCTCTTTCTATTTTGATTTTGAAATGACAAAAATCTTACTGACAGCTTTACCTTAGGAAAAGCCTTGACGCTTCAGCGGTTATAGATATCCTAGTCGTCTCGTCAGTAAATTTTTTCTTTTCAAGTTAGACAAAATATCAGTTGAAGGCTGACTTTTGTAAATGTTACAGTTGAAGGCTGAACATTAATAGGTAACTGGAATATTATAACATATTGCCTAAGTAAAAACTAGACTTTTGACAAAAAAAGTGGTCAAAAAAAGTGGTATAATATTTTAATGATTAAACATAGTGAAAATCCTTTAGTTTTCAATACAGCTATTGGAACAAAAAAACGTAATGAAACTGTTGTACCCAAAGAAAAAATTTGTCCTTTTTGTGATGTCGAACACCTGACCGGTATATTAAAAACTTCCGACCATAAAATTTGGTTAAAAAATAAATTTCCAACTCTAAAAAATTCAATGATGACCGTAATTATTGAATCTGATGAACATCTGGGTGATATTTCTACTTACAGTCTGGAAGAAAATCGCGAAGTTTTTTCCTTTGCTTTTGACTGTTGGGATGAGATGATTCAGTCTGGAGATTATCAATCGGTTTTGATGTTTAAAAATTTCGGCCCTCATTCTGGTGGAACTTTACGCCATCCTCATTTACAGGTTGTTGGCTTGGAAGAAACTGACGGTTATGCGCAAATTGCAAAAGAAAATTTTGAAGGCGTTGAAATCAAGAAAAATGGCCTGACAGTTACTTTATCTACTCGGCCAATTATGGGTTTTGTAGAATTTAATGTCATTATTTCTGATCTTAAAAATGTTGAAAAACTTGCTGACAACGTTCATGAAATGACTTCTTATTTAATGACAGACTACATGAATGGTCGCTGTGATTCTTATAATCTCTTCTTCCATCATTTTGACGATAAATATATTTGTAAAATTGTTCCACGCTTTATTACTTCGCCTTATTTTATTGGTTATAAAATCCCACAAGTTAATAGAATTGAACAATTAGAAGAAATTGCTGCTGAGCTTAGAATTCGATTAAATAAAAAATACTGATTATTTTATCAGTATTTTTTTAATACACTTAATATAAGGTTGAATTTTGTATCTTTGGTATAATAGAATTATGAAATTTATCAAGAAAAATAAATGGGCACTTCTTGCAAGTTTTTTTATTCCATTAATCTTAATGGTTATCGTTCTTGCAATGACTGGGATTTATTGGGGAAGTTCACGGTCAATTTTGGCTGGAGATGCTTATCATCAGTATGTCGCCATACATTCTCTCTATCGTAATATTTTACATTCTGGTGGTTCTCAAGGTTTCTTATATACTTTTACAAGTGGACTTGGTCTTAATCTTTATGCATTTTCGGCTTATTATATGGGAAGTTTTCTCATGCCGTTCACTTTTTTCTTTGATGTGAAATCAATGCCAGATGCTTTGTATTTATTTACCATCATAAAATTTGGCCTAATTGGTCTATCATCATTTGTCAGTTTCAAAAATATGTATCAAAAGCTTTCTAATCTGACTGTTTTATCAATAAGCACTGCTTTTGCACTGATGAGCTTTTTAACTTCGCAACTTGAAATTACTATGTGGCTTGATGTATTCATTCTCCTTCCCTTGATTATTTGGGGACTTCACCGCTTAATGGATGAGGGAAAGCGTTGGCTCTATTTTGTAAGTTTACTGATTTTATTTATCCAGAATTACTACTTTGGCTTTATGGTCGCCATTTTCTTAGTGCTTTATTTCTTGGCGCGGATGACCTATGAAAAATGGTCTTGGACAAAAGTGCTTGATTTTGTAGTTTCTTCTGCTTTGGCTGGAATCGCTAGTTTAATCATGCTATTGCCAATGTATCTTGATTTGAAGTCTAATAATTCCGATGCCTTATCCACTTTATCAGGAATTTTTACTGAAAACTCGCATCTATTCGATCTTTTCGCCAAAAATTTTGTTGGAACTTATGATACTACTCAATTCAATGCCATACCAATGATATATGTCGGCTTGATGCCACTAGGACTGGCTATCATCCTCTTTTTTACTAAAAGTATTCGACTCCGAAGTAAATTCGCTTTTCTAGGAATTATTGTTTTTTTAATTGCTTCCTTTTATCTTCAAGCCTTAGATTTATTATGGCAAGGAATGCATTCACCTAACATGTTTTTACATCGTTATGCCTTTTTATTCAGCTTGCTCATCGTAATTATGGCTCTTGAAACTTTATCTCGCTGGAATGAAATCAAAACTTGGCATATTTTGACTATCAGCCTATTTTTAATTCTTGGCTTTCTGTCAACTTTAGTCTTTGACCATTACAAATACGTGATGACTTCCCAAGTAATGCTAACCTTTTTGTTTGGCCTTGCCTATCTGATTTTATCTATTAATTCTATCAGAAACTGGATTTCAAATCATCTTTTTGTCATTCTTCTCTTTATCTTTATGACCGTTGAGGCTGGTGTCAATGCCCTTTATCAAGTTCAAGGCGTGCAAAAAGAATGGAATTTTGCAAGTCGTGACTACTATAATACTCAAGTAAATTCTTTAGAACCTATCGCCAATAAAGTAAATGAACTTTCTGGTTCAACTTTCGCCAGAACAGACAATACTGTTCCTGATACCGCTAATGATGGAATGAAGTATAATTTCAATGCACTTTCCCAATTTACATCTGTCCGTAACAGCAATGCCAGTTCAATCATGCGTCAGTTAGGATTCCATACTGACAGCACCTATTTGAACTTACGTTATCCTGGAAATACAATACTTATGGATTCAATTTTTGCTATCAAGTATAATATCAGTCAGGCCCAACCTCCAAAATTTGGTTTTTCACCTGCTTCCAACAGCCTTAGTACATTGACCCAGAACTCAAATGCAATTGGCTTAGGTGTCTTTGTTCCTGGTGGGTTTAAAGATGCCAAATTCACTGATAAAGCGAAAGCTAGTAACTTTATCAATAACCAAACAGCATTAGTTAATGCATTAACTCAATCAAAGACTACCTTCTTTACTCCCTTTTACACTACAAGTGAAGAAACATCAGACAAAATTACTGGTGTGGGAAGTTCAGTGACGCTAACACGTCCAAAAACCTCTACTGCTACCGATGTATCTGTCACTTACGGCATTACAGCTGACGCCAATAGCCAACTTTATCTGTCAGTACCAAATATTACTTATCTAAACAGTAATGCTGAAAATACTTTGATTACAATCTCTGATGTATCTAATCCAAAAATGACTCGTTCCCTTAATAGTTATTATATTGGCACAAATGACACTGGTTCTTTCTTCAATTTGGGAAGTTTTGCTAAAGAAACAAAACTCAAAGTGACCTTATCTTTTCCTGAAAATTCCCAAGTTACCTTTGATACCACTTCGTTTTGGCGTCTAGATACTCAGACTTATCAAAAAGAAATGGCGCTTTTGAAATCTCGTAGCCCTAAAACGGAAACCATAAAAAATGGTGTTCGCATGACTTATAATGAGAAAGAAAAAGGAGATATTTTCCTTACTATCCCTTATGACAAAGGCTGGTCAGCTAAAATTGACGGTAAAAAAGTCCCTGTCAGTAAAGCTCAAGATGGTTTTACAAAAGTGACTGTTCCCGCTGGAAAACATCAACTAGAGCTCAAATTCTTCCCTAATGGCTTAAAAGAAGGAATCATTTGCTTTATCTTAGGAATTTTGTTATTTATAGGTTACAACTACTTCACTAACAAATATAGAAAAGCTGGAGGTCAGCAAAATGAAAGCTAAATCAATTTTAACCTTTACTCTTGGAATTCTAGTAGCGGTAAGCATTCCTGTCTCTTATTCTCTAAAAACAAAACATTTTGAAGTCAATTTCAAAAAAGGAGGCCTACTTGACCCAGACCTCTATAAAAATAAATAGAATCTCACAGGTTTGTTAGTAAAATTTTCACTTCTGTCAGTAATTCTACAAATAAAAAGCGTTGATTAATCAACGCTTTTTATTTTTGCTTTAGTTAAAAGTAATGAATTCAAAATAACTGAAACTGATGATAAACTCATTGCCGCGGCGGCAAGCATTGGATTAAGTAATCCAAAGGCAGCAAGCGGAATTCCTATAATATTATAAACAAATGCCCAAAAGTAATTTTGTTTAATTTTTGAAATCGTCTTTTTGGCGACTTCAAAGAAAGTTGAAATTTTATGGAGTTGCCCACCAATCACCGTTACATCCCCGGCTTCCATAGCAATGTCAGAACCGGTTGCCATTGTCAGACCCACGGTTGCTGAAGCTAGGGCAATGGCATCATTAATTCCATCACCCACCATCATTGAATTTGGTGTTGATTGGACAATTTCAGCTTTTTCTTCAGGTCCCAAACCACTTTTGATTTCATCTAAATGAATCAGCTCTTGTATTTTTGCGGCTGAATTGGCATTATCTCCTGTCAACATCACCGTTTTTATTCCACGTTTTTGCAAGACACGAATTGTATCCACACTATCTTCTTTTAGACTTGAACTAAAGATAGCCATTGCCAATAATTTTTCTTTATCCGCTAGATAAATGACCGTATCTTCAGTTTCAGGAACTGATAAATTTAACTCCGTCATCAATTTATCATTTCCTGCAAAATATTCTTGACCATTAATTTTTGCTGACAAACCACGACCAGCAAGTTCAGATAAATCTGTTAAGTCATAAAAATCACCAGAAAATTTGAGCGACTTAGCCAAAGGATGATTAGAATGTGCCTCAAGACTCGCCAAAATTTTAAATTCATCAGTTAACATTTTTGATTTGATAGACTCAGTTCTGTCAGTATTTTTTTCATTTTCTGTCAGCAATTTAAAGTCTGTCAGTTCAAATTCACCTGTTGTAATCGTCCCTGTTTTGTCAAAAAAGATTGTGTCAACTAAACCAGCAAGTTCCAAAGCATTAGCATTTTTAATCAATAGACCATTTTTTGCCGCCAAGCCAGTCCCTGAAATGATTGCTGTTGGCGTTGCTAAACCAAGGGCACAAGGGCAGGCAATGACCAATACAGCCACAGCGTGCATGATTGCTGTCAGTAAAATTCCACTGATGGCCCAAGTTGCAACAAAAGTAACCAAGGCAATTGCGAGGACAATTGGGACAAAAATTCCCGAAATCTTGTCAGCCAATTTTTGAATATTTGGCTTAGAACCCTGAGCCTCGCTCATCATTTCCACCATGCGAGAGATGGTTGAATCATTTAAATCATGGACAACAACGGCTTTGACTTCGCCATCTAGATTTATCGTTCCTTCAAAAACAATCTCATCATCCATTTTGACCACTGGGAGGGACTCACCAGTCAAAATGGATTCATCGAACGAAGCTTTCCCAGAAAGAATCATGGCGTCCAAAGGAACTTTTTCCCCTGGCAAAATCCGAATGACTTGTCCCATTTGCACTTCTTCAATTGCTAAATCAGCAGATTCTGTATGAACAAAGCTCGCTCGACTAGACATTAACCCAGTAATCGCTTGCGTTGTTTTCTCTTTTGCATTATGTTCTAAAAGTTTACCCATGACCACCAAAGTGATAATCACCATTGATGATTCAAAATTTAAAGCATTTTTTTGACCCATAAAAACAGCCAAAATCAAACTTGAAAAATAAGCCACAGATGTTCCTAAAGCAACAAGAACATCCATATTTGCAGACTTATTACGTAAAGCATGATAAGCCCCGACATAAAAGCGCCAACCAACAATAAATTGTACCGGACTTGCTAAAATCAACTGTAAGAGCGGTTCATGTAAAAGCATCACCCAATTTGCATGTACTCCAAAAATATCAGCAAACATTGCAACTACTAAGGGCAAAGTCAAAATTAAAGAAATCCAAAAAGATAAAGACAAGTTTCTCGCTTTTCTTGCCGCCTGTCTTGCGATTTTCTCTTGGTGAGCCTTGTCATTAACAATGGCACCATAACCCGCTTTTTCCACTAAATTGATAATTTCCTGATCAGTTAAGCTATCATCAGCTACAATTTTAGCTTTTTCCGTGGCTAAATTAACTGTCGCTTCAACAATTTTATCTGACTGATTCAAAGTTTTTGATACTGTATTTACACAATTTGCACAGGTCATTCCTGTAATTACAAATGATTGACTTCTCATTAGTTCCTCTTCTCATATTTTATCTATATATATAGTTTACGATTGTAAACTTAAAAAGTCAAGAAAAAATCATCTCCATTTGGGGAATGAAGATGACCTGTTATTATTTAGTAAAACAATATTTGGGTTTGCTTTACCAATTTCATTCTAGCAAATTTAATTTCAATTCACAAACGAAGTGTTTTTTAAATTACTTTGTAACCAGCTTCCGCAACAGCAAGTGCCATTTGATCCAAATTGGCAGGAGCATCAAATTTTACAAGTGCTTCTTTTTTCTTCAAAGATACTTTTGCTTTTTCAACCCCTTCAACTGATTCTAAAGCATTTGTTACGTGCATCACGCAGTGATCACAAGTCATTCCATCAATTTTTAAAGTTTCTTTCATTTTTCAATTCTCTCTTTTCTAAGCAGAAATTTGCTCATGTTCATGTTTGCAGGCGCAAAGACCACTGGTTTCTAGACAATTACAATGCTTTTGCTCAACCGCTTCTTTGGCTTTAAGCGATTCTTGCAAAAACTCCAAATCTTGTGCGGTCAGAGTTGATTTTTCAATCATTTCTTGTAAAACATTTACATGTTTTGTTTGGCAGACCTTTTGAATCAGTCCATCTGCCATCAAATTAATTGCTGTACATTCTTCCATCAAAGGTCGATAAACAAATTTTCTTCCTTCTTTTTCGGTACTCAGCATTTCTTTTTTTACTAAACGGCCAAGCAAGGTTTTTACCGTGGCTAAAGACCATTCTAATTCTTGAGGAATCTGGGCATAAATCTCATCAACTCGTGCTTCTCCTAAAGACCAAATTACTCGCATAACGATTAATTCGGCATTTGAAACATTAAATTCTATTTCGTTCATTTTTTCTCCTTTCCATATTCGTTTTCATAAAATAAGTTTACACGTGTAAACACTAAAAGTCAAGTATTCAACTCAAAAAAATAAAGTTCGAATCTCATATTCGAATCTTTAAGTTTAATCTTAACCAAATAATTCTTCCATAATCTTACGTCCGGTGGTTGTCTGAGCCAATCCGCCTTCGGCTGTTTCTCTAAAAGCTGCTGGTAAAGAGCGTCCGACATTATACATTGTATTCACAACTTCATCGACTGGAATTACTGTTTTGACTCCGGCCAAAGCCATATCAGCTGATATCATCGCTTGTGAAGCGCCCATCGCATTACGGTGAACACAGGGAATTTCGACCAGACCAGCAACAGGGTCACAAATCAATCCTAACATATTTTGTAAGACAATGGCAATTGCATAACCTGCTTGCTCCGCAGAACCTCCTGCAGCAAGAGCAAGAGCGGCCGAAGCCATTGCTGAGGCTGAACCAACTTCCGCTTGACATCCCCCCTCGGCACCCGAGATTGTCGCATTATTAGCAATTGCTAGACCAAAAGCTCCAGCAACAAATAGAAATTCGACTTGTTGCTCATGTGTCAAACCTAATGTTTTAATTGCCGAAGTTAAGACCCCCGGTAAACATCCAGCGGAACCAGCAGTTGGAGTAGCGCAAATCAGACCCATTTGGGCATTGACCTCATTTACCGCAACTGCATCACGCGCAGCTCCTAAAATAATATCTCCTGACAAAGCTTTCCCTGATTGAATGTAGTCATCCATTAATTTTGCATCACCACCAGTCAAACCTGTCAGTGATTTTTCCCCAACCAATCCTTTTTTAACAGAATCAAGCATCGTATCTAGATTATGTTCCATCATTTCCCAGATTTGTTTACGATTTCGCCCAGTTTGCTCAATTTCAATCGCAATCATTAATTCTGTTATTGAAGAATAGTTTTTAGAATCCTCAATTAATTCTTCTATATTTTTAAACATATTTATTCCTCTACTGTTTTTAATTAAAGAAATTGACAGCATGCAAGCGAGGAATAAGTTTCATTTCCCCAATTACTTCCTTAACATTTGGTGTATCAACTTCTAAAATCATAATGGCTTTTTCGCGTTTGGCTTCCCTGGTTACATTCATTTGAGCAATATTAATTTGATGCTCGGAAAGAAGGCTAGAAACTCTAGCTATCATTCCGGGGACGTCTTCATGGATGACAACAAATGTTGGTACGCCAGCCGAAATTGCAATATCAAATCCATTGAGTTCTGTCACTTGAATCATTCCACCACCAATAGAAATACCTGTCACCGTCATCGTTCGGTCACCTTTTTTGGCAATTAAACGTGCGGTATTTGGATGGTCTGCTCTTTCTTCTGGATGTGGTACATAAGAAATTTCCATTCCTT
Organism: Lactococcus cremoris subsp. cremoris NBRC 100676; assembly: GCF_001591705.1. GTDB lineage: Bacteria > Bacillota > Bacilli > Lactobacillales > Streptococcaceae > Lactococcus > Lactococcus cremoris. The sequence continues at coordinate 20,531 of NZ_BCVK01000043.1, forward strand.
GCTCATAAGCCAGTTGCGGAGCCATTGGCAATCGTTCATCATCCGTATCCATTCCCAAAACCCCAGCGACAAGAGCAACATCTGTTCCATGACCCTTATATGTTTTAGCAAAAGACTCATAAAGATGAATCTCTAATTTTTCTGGAAGTTCACCAAAGATAGAACGTACTATTTTACCAATGCGAGCCGCACCAGCCGTGTGTGAACTTGATGGTCCAATCATCACTGGACCAATGATGTCAAAGACACTTTTATATCTTAAATTATCCATTTAAACCTCAGTTCTTACAAAGATAGTTTATAAACTATCTTTTATCTTCAAATATCATAACATAATTTTCAAGCTTTTTCAGGCAAAAAAAATAGCTCCGAAGAGCTACTTTCTATTGACGTCCTTTATAAATTGAACGTGATTGACCATACCATATCTTGGTTAGCCATCTTTGAATCCAAGGTTGAACCCATTTATCTAAACCAAATGAACGACCAGAACCATTCATGAGGGCAATTGCCACTGGAATAAACCAAATGTTAACCCAGTAGAACATTCCTGAAAGTGAGAACATAACAGTCAAAGCGGCTGTTGCTGCTGCTGCAATCCAAGTGAAAAGTCCAAAAATGAGTGCAAGTGCGAGGAAGATTTCAACGATAGACATGAATTTTTGCATGAACAAGGCAACTTCACGGTTTGGAATCATGAACTTAAAGATTGGTTCCATCCAATGTGGCACTTTATCAAATACAGTCATTGGGTCAGAGCCATAAGCATATGAAAGTCCCCATTCAGTTGCTTTGTGTGTGGCTTCTCCACCACCACTTGAAGCGGCTGTTGTTGCTGCACCTGAGGCACCTGCTGCGGCATCTGCAACACTAGAGCTTGATGAAGCGGCTGTTGAAGCTCCAGCTGCAGCATCTGCTGCTTTTGGTACTTCTTGTAACCATGAGAATGGGAATTTGAGGTCATTTGTAAACCATGAACCTTTACCAAACCAAGTCGTTGGATTGAAGTATTGACCGTCACCCACAATTTTCTTGATTGCTTCGGTAAACCAAACTACACCGTAGAAAATACGAAGCGGAACAGACCAAAGTACATTTCCTTGACGTGAAGTATGACCACGCATAAAGTTACGATTATCTTTTACGCGGAAGACTTCATCCAAGGCATAACGCCAGAAATAATGTGCTGAGCGAATTTGTAATGTATAGATAAAGTAAACAATATTCTTCATCAACATTGCCCAGAAACCAGTTAGACGCATGCTACCAATTTTAGCAACTCCCCAAGTTGAACCGATTGAAACCATTGTTCCTTGGTATTTACTTTCGTGTTTATGTTTGCTTCCACCGTTGATGTCTGCAAGAATATTTGCTGCTGCTGTGTGTGCAGTTTGTTCTGCGGCTTCAACGATTTGTGGTGTTGGACGACCAGTATCTGGTTCGATATAGCCTGAAACGTCACCAGCTACATAGATTCCTTTTCCTTCAAAACCAACAGCTTCCATGTATTCATTTGCTTGAAGACGATGGCCACGCTCTGTTTCGTTGAGATCTGTTTTTGCAGCTGTATTTCCTTGAACACCTGTTGTCCAAATCAATGTATGTGTTGGAAGTTCTTTGGCAACTTTTTCTTCGTCACGTCCACCAACATTTACTTTGATATGGTCTTTGGCCACTTCAACAATTCCATGATTAGTCAAAACGTGAACATTTTTCTTTTCAAGATAAGCATGAGCTTTATCTGCTTGTTTACGGTCTAATGTATTAAGAATTGTTGGCATCATTTCAACAACATTGATTGTAATTTCTTCTTCAGGAATCTTCCAATCTGTTGAAACTTTTTTACGCCAGTCAATCAATTCACCGGCCATTTCAATACCAGTAAATCCTGAACCAGCAACTGAAATCGTCAATAAAGCACGGCGTTTTTCATCGTCAACTTCTGTGGAAGCATATTGAACAATTGTTTCCAAGTGACGTTTAATTTTCATTGCGTCTTCAAGTGACCAAAGAGTAAATCCATGTTCTTTTACACCTGGAACGCCAAAATCATTTGGTTCTCCACCAAGCGCAACAATAACATAGTCATAGTTGTAACTACCATGTTTTGTAATTACTTTTTTATTTTCTTTGTCAAGGCTGACTACTGAATCGGTCACAAGACTAACATTTTTACGTTTTCCTAAAAGCTTTTGGAAATCATATTGTACAGTTGTGAATGGAACACGACCAGCTGCAACTTCGTGGAGTTGAGTCATGGTTGTGTGGTAACTATGTTTGTCAATCAATGTGATGTCAGCATCTGCTTTAAGCTTTTTAGAAAGCTCACGCGTCGCATGTACTCCTGCAACACCACCACCGATGACTACGATTTGTTTCTTAGTCATTTAGAACGGTTCTCCTATTAGTAATATAATAATAACGTCAGGCACTATTATATCCTTTTTAGAACAATTTGTAAACTGTTACACAAGAAAAACTTTTCCAAAATTATTTTAGAAAAGTTTTGTTTTTTTAGTGATTTTAATTAAATCGCTCCTTTGTGGAAAAGTTGGTCATTAATATATTTAAAGAAGTAATGTCCTGAACGAATTTCAAAGGTATAAACAAGATAAACCATATATTTCATAAAGGTTGCTGAGAAACCACTCAATTTTGTTTTTCCAACTGTTCCAACGGCATAGTCAGAACCAATTGAAACAAGAGTTCCACGGTAGTTTCCTGAGAATTTAGTTTTTGTTCCACCTTTAATATCCGCAATAATATTCTTCGCAGCAGTACTTCCAGTTTGTTATGCAGCTTCAACAATTTGTGGAGTTGGGCGACCATTTTCTGGAACGATATAGCCTGAGACATCACCTGCGACATAGATTCCTTTGTTTTCATTTCCAATTGCTTCCATGTATTCATTCGCTTGGAGATGATGTCCTCGTTCTGTTTCTGAAAGTTGACAGGCTTCTGCTTCTGTATTTCCTTGAACACCTGTTGTCCAAATTAAGGTGTTCCCTGGAATTTCCTTAACAACTTTTTCTTCATCACGCCCGCCAACATTTACAGTAATATGATCTTCTGCCACAGCAGTAATCCCGTGATTGACCAGCACATTAATATTTTTATTTTGAAGATAAGTAAGAGCTTTGTCAGCTAGGCTACGATCCAAAATATTCATAATGGTTGGCATCATTTCCACAATATTAATTGTAAATTCAGATTCAGGAATACCGTATTTTTTAGAAACTTTTTTACGCCAGTCAATCAACTCACCGGCCATTTCAATTCCGGTAAAACCTGAACCAGCAACACTAAATGTGAGCAGTTTTTTGCGTTTTTCTGAATCCGACTCTTTGGCTGCGGCTTGCACCATTTCCTTTAGATGTGCTTCAATTTTCAAAGCATCTTCAAGTGACCAAAGGGTAAATCCATATTCTTTAACACCTGGAACTCCGAAATCATTCGGCTCGCCTCCCATTGACACAACAAGGTAATCATAATCATAGCTCCCTTTTTCTGTGATAACCTTTTTGCCAGACTTATCAAGTTCAACCAGTGAATCTTTCACAACATTTACATTGTGAAACTTACCAATTGTTCGTTCTAACTGATATTGAACCGCATCTGGTTCAACACGGCTTGCCGCAACCTCATGAAGTTGGGTCATGGAAGTTTGAAAATCATGTTTATCAATGACAGTAATTTCTGCATCATTTTTCAAATTTTTGGCAAGTAAGCGTGTCGCTGACACTCCAGCAAATCCAGCACCTACAACAACTATTTTTTTCTTAGCCATTTCTCTTGGCCTCCTACTAATAATAAATCCAAAAATATTATACCTTTTATCGAAATAAATATACACTTTTCTGTTTATAAATTAACCTTTTGAACTTTAAAATAGGAAAAAGCCGTTTATT
>NZ_BCVK01000044.1 GCF_001591705.1 Lactococcus cremoris subsp. cremoris NBRC 100676
CAATTATATGAAAAATCCCTTAGGAAAATGGGCAATTGAATTGAAAGCAGAACATAAACTGATTGGTGATATTCATTTTGTAAAAATTTCTGAAAAAAATCAGTCAGCAGAGATTGGTTATGTTTTGAATCAAAATTATTGGAATCAAGGATTACTGACAGAAGCCTTAAAAGTACTGACAGAATTTTCTTTTGAACAATTTGCACTGAAAAAATTAGAATTATTGATTGATAAAGAAAATCCAGCTTCAAAAAAAGTTGCCCTTAAATCAGGCTATCAAATGGTCAAAAAATTTAAAGGAAGCAACCAGTATAGTGCAAAAATAAGAAATTTTGAACAGTATGAGCAAAGAAAAAATGACTATGAAATTTATCGAAAAAAATCAGAGATTGGGGAAATTTGAGATTTTATGTCAAAGCATGAAGAGATATTAAGTTACATTGAAGGGTTAGAAATTGGCAAACAAGTCAGTGTTCGTGGGATTGCCAATCGTATGAAAGTCGCTGATGGAACGGCATATCGTGCGATAAAAGAGGCAGAAACACTTGGCTTAGTTGCTGTTAATGACCGTTCGGGAACTGTTAGAGTAGCAGTTAAAGGCCAAAAAGTTGCCAATCGTTTGACCTTTGGTAAGTTGGCAGAAGTAGCGAATGCGGACGTTTTGGGAGGACTTGCCGGTTTAGAAGTTGAATTCAGTAAATTTGTCATTTCGGCAATGCAAAGAGAATCCTTTAAACGCTATCTATCACCCAATGGTTTAGTGATTGTCGGGGACCGAAAAGAAATTCAAAATTTGGCTTTAAGAGAACAAAATGCTGTTTTAGTGACAGGGGGCTTTGATGTTGACCAAGAGGTTGTAGATTATGCTAATCAGTTAGGAATACCCCTTTTACGAACTTCTTATGATACTTTTACAGTGGCCAATCGGATTAGTCATGCTTTAGCCAATGAACTCATCAAAAAAGATGTCATTACCGTTGGAGATGTGTTTCATCAAAAAAGAGCAACTTTACGAGAAGAAGATACCGTAAAAGATTTTTTGGATTTAGTGAAAAAAACGAATGATAGTCGTTTTGCCGTGGTTAATCCCTATAATGTAGTAGTTGGGGTCATTGCCATGCGTGATGTCACTAATAAAAAAAATGATACACCCTTAAATAAAGTAATGACTCGAGCAAATGTTGCTAGAGCAAGCATGACTGTGGCTAGTGTTTCGCAAAAAATGATATATGAAGGCTATGATATGATGCCTGTCGTCTATGAAAATTATTCTTATGCGGGGATTATTACAAAATCAGACCTTCTGCAAAGTCTTCAAAAAGCTCAAGAAGAGAGTCAAGTGGCCCATGCTTTCAGTGATAATATTGCCAACTGTCTGGTAGAAAAAGGTTCGGCTTATACTTTGACTGTTGAACCATTTATGATTAATAGTGTGGGAACGATTGCGAATGGTGTTTTTTCAGAACTCATCAGCCAAGTGGTTCAACGGGTCTTTACCAAAAGACGCCGTCGTAATATTATCATTGAATCCTTAAACATGCACATGATGGGGGCTGCGGCGATTGACAATGTCTTGGAAATTTATCCTAAGGTAATTGGAGAAACACGAATTGGAGCAATGGTCGACTGTGAAATCTACCACGTCAATAATATCGTTGCCAAAGTTTTAGTTAATGTCCAATTAACCTAAAAATTACTGACAGAATTGTCAGTTCTACTGTCCATTCTATTATTCACAGACTTAAAACTTATTTTTCATTTGATAGATTAAAAAAGGGGAAAAAATGAACGAAATTTTAGAAAAAATTAAAGCCTATGAGATAATTCTCATTCACAGACATAAAAATCCAGACCCAGATGCTATTGGTTCCCAGGCAGGATTGCGGGCTATTTTAAGAGAAAATTTTCCAGAAAAAAGAATTTATGCGGTCGGTTATGATGAACCAACCTTAACCTATTTGGCCGAAATGGATACGATTGAACTTAGTGAAGATGAAAAATACTTATCTATCGTTTGTGACACAGCAAACACACCAAGAATTGATGATGAACGCTATCAAAAAGCTGATTTTTTGATTAAAATTGACCATCATCCGAATGACGATGCCTATGGCGATTTATTGTTAGTTGAGCCAGAACGAAGCTCAGCATCAGAAATTGTTGCTGATTTTGCATTTGAAAATGGTCTAAATTTGAATAAGGAAGCTGCGCGTCTCCTTTATGCCGGAATTATTGGAGATACTGGACGTTTCTTATATCCAGCAACTTCGCCCAATACTTTAAAAGTAGCTTCAAAACTTGCTGAATATCCCTTTGACCGCCCAGCTTTAGGACGTGAAATGTCGTCATTTGATATGAAAGTTGCCCGTTTGCAAGGTTTTGTTTATGAAAATATGGAAGTTTCAGAAAATGGAGCTGCTCGAGTTTTATTAACTCAAGAAATTTTGAAAAAGTTTGATTTACGCGACGCTGAAACTTCAAGTATTGTTTCGACACCAGGAAATATTCGAGGAATTGAATCATGGGCAATCTTTGTCGAGCAAGTTGATGGGCATTTTCGAGTGAGAATGCGCTCAAAAGTAACACCGATTAATGAAATTGCTAAAAGACATGACGGTGGAGGACATGCTTTAGCCTCAGGTGCAAATTCATATTCTTTAGAAGAAAACCAACAAATTTGGCAAGAGTTACAAGATAACTTGAAATGAATCTACTGACAGTTTAAAGCGATTGAATAATGAGCTTTAAATCGGCAAATGAAGGAATTGTCAGCAGAGCTGATGATTCTGTCAGTAGCGATTGAATAATGAGCTTTAAATCGGCAAATGAAGGAATTGTCAGCAGAGCTGATGATTCTGTCAGTAGCGATTGAATAATGAGCTTTAAATCGGCAAATGAAGGAATTGTCAGCAGAGCTGATGATTCTGTCAGTAGCGATTGAATAATGAGCTTTAAATCGGCAAATGAAGGAATTGTCAGCAGAGCTGATGATTCTGTCAGTAGCGATTGAATAATGAGCTTTAAATCGGCAAATGAAGGAATTGTCAGCAGAGCTGACGATTCTGTCAGTAGCGATTGAATAATGAGCTTTAAATCGGCAAATAAAAGAATCATCAGTCAGCTGATGATTCTTTCTTTTGTCAGTAATTTTTATTTAATTTTCCAAAAAAGGACGTAATTCTGATAAATTTTTCAAACCAGCATTTAAGGCAATAATCAATTTAATTCGTGCCTTTTGAGAATTCACTTCGTCAGCAAACATCACGCCAGCTTCGTAAAGTTGTGAACCGCCACCCTGATAAGAATAGACTGGTTCGGCAATCCCATTGAAACAACGAGAAACAAGAACAACAGGAACCTTAGCATCCAAGAGTCTTTGCAGTGATTGGCTAGCAATAGGTGGGAGATTTCCGGCACCTAATGCTTCAATGACAATTCCGTCTAACTTCTCTAAATCTAATAAATCTAAAATTTCACCAGTCATTCCGGCAAAAGCCTTGACGATCGGTACATTTCCTTGAACTGTTGCCACATCCAAATGTTGATTTTCACTATCTTTGTGGAAATAGATAATTTTATTTTTGGTCAGTAAACCGACAGGACCATGCGTCGGAGTTTGGAAAGTTGACACGTTAGTCGTGTGCGTTTTAGTGACATAACGAGCAGAATGAATTTCGTCATTCATTACCACAAGTACCCCACGGTCACTTGAATTACTGTCAGCAGCAACACGAATTGCTGTCAGTAAATTATAAATTCCGTCAGTCCCCAATTCATTACTTGAGCGCATAGCACCTGTTAGGACAATCGGTTTGCCACGAGAAAGAGTCGTATCAAGGAAAAAGGCTGTTTCTTCAAGGGTGTCAGTTCCATGAGTAATCACCACACCATCAAAATTCTCAGAAATAAATGCCTTTTTAATTCTATTTTTTAAAACCAACATATCTGTTAAAGTAACATGGGGACTTGGAAGATTAAAAATATCTTCTGTTACCAAGTCGATTTCATCAAATTGCATATTCACAGCATTCATTGGATTTGTTGCATTTGGGGAAACATGACCATTTTCATCTTCCGCCATCGAAATTGTTCCACCAGTGTGGAGAATTAAGATTTTTTTCATCATTATTCCCTTATCTATCTATAATAAACAAAATTTAAATATAAAAATTTATAGACTTCATATAAAAGCCAGCACTAGCATTATATCAAAATTTACTCCAGAAAAAAATAACTAATAAATGAAATAGATTTAAAATTACTGTATAATTTAGATAATAAATGAAAGCTGTATCAGAGCTAGAAAAGATTTGAGAGATGGATATAAAAGCAGTATTTTTTGATTTAGATGGAACCCTATTTACTTCAACCCGTGGAGTAGCAACGAGTACCCGCAAAGCCATACAAGAGCTTCGCCAAAAAGATATTTTTGTTGGAATTGCCACAGGACGTGGGCCTGCTTTTGTGATGCCTTTGCTAGAGAATTTAGACTTAGACTTTGCAGTCACTTATAATGGTCAGTATATATTCACCCCCAAAGAAGTTATTTTCCAAAATCCTTTAGAACAAAAAACCTTAAAGAAATTAATGGATTATGCGACAGAAAATCATTCGGACATCTCTTTAGGGACAGCACATGGTGTAAACGGTTCAGGCTTGTTAAAGTTTGGAGAAACGCGGCTAGCAAGCTTTCTATCAGGAGTCTTGCCCTCTGGAACATCCGGAGTCGCTAGAAACAGTTTCAAACATGTCATTCGCCGCGTTTTACCACAAAATTCAAAACTGGCGGATAACGAAGAAGAATTTATATATCAGGCTATGATGGTAGCTACAAGAAATGAAACAGCTCGTTTGCAAGAAGCCTTTCCAGAACTTTTGGTTACCAGAAGTAATCCCTATTCTGTTGATTTAATTTCGGAATCAGGAGGAAAATTACCAGGGATTCAGCGCTTAGGCGAACGTTTTGGTTTTAACTTAGAACAAGTGATGTGTTTTGGTGATTCTGAAAATGATTTGACAATGATTTCTGGTGTGGGTTATGGGATTGCTATGGGTAATGCTGTAGCCGAGGTAAAAAAAGTTGCGACTTATGTTACGGATACCAATAACCAAGATGGAATTGCTAAAGCTCTTGCCTACCATGGTTTAATTCATTATTCAGTTGAAAAAGATTTTGTATCAAAAGATCAAAATTTCAATAAAGTTAAAGATTTCCATCGTCTAATGGATGGCAAAACACAAGAAGTTCCAAGAGCTTTTCCGCCAACAGAAGCAGGATTCCGTGCTGATTTTAAAGTTGAAGAGATTGTTGAGTTTCTCTATGCTTCCGCTGATGGAAATCAAGAAAAATTCACAGAATTAGTCGAAAATTTACACCAAGCAGTGGACAAAGCGGCAGATAAAGTCAAGTCGAAAGAACACAAAGAAGACAGCTTAACTGGGCAAGTAGATGCGATGATTGATTTACTTTATTTCACTTATGGCTCGCTCGTCCTTTCTGGAATTGACCCTTATGAAATTTTTAATGCTGTCCATCAAGCAAATATGGGTAAAATTTTCCCAGATGGCCGTCCACATTTTGACCCAGTGACCCATAAGGTCTTGAAGCCGGAAGATTGGGAAGAAAAATTTGCTCCAGAAGGAAAAATAAAAAAAGAGCTTGAACGGCAAAAAAGAGTCGCTGCGAAAAAACATAAAACTAAATAAATAGGTAATTTACACTAACAATAGGCATTATAAAATGTTATAATATTAATAAAGTGTAACAAAACGCTTTCAAGGAGAATAAGACTATGATTTTTATTATTATTACTTTGGTTATAATTGTACTCATTATCCTATTGACGGTCTTATTACTTCCAGGAATGGCCTTCTTCAATAAAGTATCAGATCAGAAATATAATGCTGATGAAAAAGATTTACTGACAGGAATTTTGACAACGGCAATCAGTTCAAAAGAAGCAACAGGTGAAGTCATGACAACCTTTGTCAATGAATCCCGTAAGACGATGCCAGCAAAAATTTATTTATCGTCAAAAGATAAGATTGATCAGATAGAACAAGGTGCAGAAGTTCTAATTATTGAAAGTAAGTCTGGAATTGCTTATGTTATTCCTTATAAACAAACGATTTTTTAGCAATCAATAACTTTAAAAATTGCTGGAATAAATAAAAATTTATTATCTAAAGGAGAAATTATGCCACTACTTTACATTTTGGCAATTGCAGTGATTGTTATTATCCTGATATTGTTAGGAATTATCGCTGCCAATTACAAAAAATCTGGACCTCAAGCAGCTCTTATCGTTTATGGTTCTGGCCTAGGTTCAAAAGGAGTCAATAAAGACTCACAAGGCAATCGCTTGAAAGTCGTTCGGGGTTCTGGAACATTTGTTTTACCCATTTTCCAAAATGCCCGATACCTCAGTCTGCAATCTGCTGCGATTGACATTAAAACCGAAAAAGTGCTATCAAAAGATAAAATTCCAGTAACGGTTGAAGCCACAGCAATGATTAAAGTAGGTTCGACTTTGCAGGATATTGCGACGGCTGCCGAGCAATTTTTAGGTAAAAGAGATGAACAACGTGACGCTATGGCCGACCAAGTACTTCGCGGACATCTTCGGGCAATTGTCGGAACAATGACGGTTTCTGAATTAATTGAAGACCGTAATAAGTTTTCAGGAGAGGTTCAGGGCCAAGCTGGTACTGACTTATCAAAAATGGGACTTTCAATTGTTTCGTTCGTTATCAATGACATTCGTGATGACCAAAACTACATCAAAGCATTGGGTGCTAAAGAAGTAGCTCGTGTTCAACAAGAAGCAGCGATTGCCGTAGCTAATGCGGATAAGGAAACGCGGATTCAAAAAGCAGCAGCTGACCAAGATGCTCAAAAAGCCGAAGCTCTTGCTGCTACACAAGTTGCCAATGCGCAAAAGGAAAAAGCAATCAGTCTTGCCCACTATGAGCAAGAACAATCGATTGCTGCAGCCGAAGCCAAAGCACAAGCTGACCAAGCTCAAGCCTCTGCTGACCAAGCTTATGCCATTCAAGAAGCGATTTCTAAAAAAGAAACAACCGAAGCAGAAATGCAGGTTGAATTAATTAAGAAACAAAGAGAAACGGACTTAGAAACACAAGAAGTACTCCGTAAAGCTCAAGAAAATGAAGCTAATGTCGTTAAAGCAGCGGAAGCAGCTAAGGCTGCTCAAATTGCTAAAGCTGAAGCTGACGCTCGTGAGCGTGAAGTCAGAGCTCAAGCCGAAGCGGCAGCCATTGAAGCGACTGCTAAAGCAACCGCGAAACAACGTGAAGTGACTGCTTTAGCTGAAGCCACAGCCATTGAAGCAACTGGGAAAGCTGAGGCTGAGGCTATTCGTCTTAAAGGGCTTGCCGAAGCGGAAGCGATTGATAAAAAAGCGGAAGCAATGCTAAAAATGAATGATGCAGCCAAATTGAACATGGCACTCGAAATCCTCCCAGATGTTGTTGCTAGCGTCTCAAGCAATCTCCAAGCTGTTGATTCAATCAATATCTATGGTGGAGAAGGTTCTTCAAAAATTCTCGGAATGTCACAAGAAAGTTTAAAACAAGGACTTGATGTCTTAGGAACGATGGGAATTGATGTGCCTGATTTACTAAATAATTTTTCTAATCGTGTAACTTCCAGTGAGAAATTGGAAACTGTGGAAAAAATAAACGAATAAAAAAATAGCTCTTAGAGCTATTTTTTATTTAAATAATTAATCAAAAAAGGCTGAATAAATGGCTTTCAATGCCTCTTGCTCATATTTTTCTTTGACAATAAACATCACAGAAACTTCACTTGAACCTTGGGAAAGCATTGCAATAGAGATTCCTTGCTTAGAAAGTGCAGCAGCTGCCCTAGCTGTGACACCGACATGTTCTTTCATGTCTTCACCTACAATGGTAATAATTGAGAAATCACGGTCAATATAAACTTCATCAGGATGAAGGGACTCGGTGAGATTTGAAATTAAGGCTTTGGAAATAGGTTGAGTCAAATAACGACTTCTAATAATGATAGACATGTCATCAATTCCTGTGGGCATATGTTCAAAACGAACACCTAAATTTTCCAAAACGGAAAGCACCTTTCGTCCAAATCCTACTTCGCGGTTCATCAGATATTTACTGACATAAAGAGAAGAGAAGGCGCTAGATGAAGCAATTCCGACTACGGGAGAACCTTTTGTTTCCCTTTGCACGACAATTTTTGTACCTGGATGCTCAGGATTATTCGTATTTTTAATAACCAGAGGGACACGGGCACGATAAGCAGGGACAAGGGCCTCATCATGCAAGACAGAAAAACCAGAATAAGCCAACTCCCGCATTTCACGATAAGTTAATTCAGCGATATAAGCTGGATTTTTTATGATTCCGGGATGTGCGGCAAAAATTCCATTGACATCTGTGAAATTTTCATAAAGTTCAGATCTCACACCAGCTGCAATAATTGAGCCAGTAATGTCAGAACCCCCACGAGAAAAAGTACAGACTTCGCCTTCTTTGGTAACCCCAAAAAATCCGGGAATAATTAGGGTTTCTTCAAGGTCATTAAGATACTTGATATGTTCATAAGCCCCTCCAAGTAAGCGAGCATTTCCTGGGTCAGAAGAAACAGTGATTCCAGCATCTGATGGATGAACGTATCGACTTGGTAAGCCAGAATGTGTAAAGAAGTCAGCAATTAATTTAGCGTTATTATTTTCTCCAGCAGCTAAAAAAGTGTCATAAGTAAAGACGTTCTCCAAATCTAAATGAGCTAAGTTGTGGATATTGTCCGCAATTTCATCAATGACAGAACTTTTTAACTCAAGTTCATCATAGATTTCACGAAATCTTGCAATAATCCAATTTTGATAATATTGAATTCCTTTATCATCGGCTGTTTTGTAAGCTTTATAATAAGAAATTAAAGCATCGGTAACTTTAGTATCAGCCCCCGAACGTTTTCCTGGTGCAGAAACAACAATAAATTTTCTTAATTTATCCGCTTGGACAATATCAAAAACTCTTTTGATCTGAGTAGCTGATGCGAGTGATGAACCCCCAAATTTTGCAACTTTCACTTAAAATTACCTTCCCTTCAAGATTAAATTAAATTATAAATTGATTTATTATAGCTAATTTTCAGATAATTTTCAATAAATAACTCATTTTATTTTGGAGAGTATTCAATAAATAAGCGATGTTTCACTATTAAATAAAAAACTTACATTTAGAAAAATTCCAAAGTAAGTTTCCCTTAGAAGATAGCATGAAAATGCTGACTATGAATTCATAAAAATTATCACCAATTCTTTTTTATAAAAGGAGCATCAGCACGTCCTTGTTCACGGGCAGCTTCAGCAACAGTAGGACGCATTTTTGCTTCTACGGTATTATAATGAAAGGCTTTTAAAATATTCATAACTTTTTCTGATGGGAGAACTAAAGTGGTTTGCGTTCCTTTTTCTTCCAGTTGAGTGAGTAACTCATCCAGTTTGTAAGGAACCGCCACAGGTAAACCGGTAGAAAACACTATCATTTTATCAGCATCGTTGACAAGGTCAGGATTTTCCATCGAGAAAGAACCGCCATCAAAAAAGTGTTTTCCATTGATTTCGACTGAAGGCCAGACACCTTGTAAAGCAGCACTTGCTTGTAAGGCTGTATAGATATCCACATTTGAAGTTTCATCAAAAACTTTTCGATTGATGTCTTCAATGCTAGTTGCTACAATTCGCAATTTATTATTCCAAGAAGCTTGACCTGAACCATAACGTTCTTTTAGCATGTCTAAACGTTCTTGATTAGTGATAAAAGCTTTTGTTTGTTTAGAAATTTCGGCCTCAGCAGTGATCCATTCTTCGGCTGAATGAGCAGTTTGTGCAATATTTTCAAAGGTTTTGAAAAGCTCTCCCATTTTTTCATCAGAAATTGGAGTGATTTCATCAATCTCTTTTTCAATTTGCTCTTTCCAGTTTAAGTCCCAATCTTTATCAGAAGTAACGATAACGCTGGCTTGTGAGCCAGCAGAAGTCCCAACAAAAATATCTGCTTCTCTGATTGGTAGTCCTCCCTCTTCCAAACCTCTCAAATAACCTAGTTCCCAAGCGATACCAAAATGTCCACCACCACCTAATACAACGGCTTTTTTATTTTTTTTCATCATTTTTTCTTTTTTCCTTTTCATAAATTTGATTTGCTTTTTGTATCATTTGATTCAAAACTTTAAAAGCAATTTCTTTCTCTTTAGGATCAATTCCTTCTGAGAGTAAGTTTTCTCTTTCTTTTGTCATTTCTTCAATCTGACTTTGAATGGCTCTGGCTTTTTTGGTCAGTGAAACACGGTAAGCTCGTTTATCATGTTCGTCCCGAACTCTCACTACATATTCTTTTTCAATCAAGCTTCTAATTGCCCGATGTACGCTTGATTTATCAATGCTCAAATCATCAGTGATTTGTTCTTGACTTTGATTGTCCTTGATATATAAAGAAATCAAACAAAGTAATTGAATGTAATTGATTCCAAAAGGGAGAAGACGTTTTGTAAAATAAATATAACCTCTCCGATAAATCTCAGAGGAAAGCTTTCCGATAAACTGTACTCCGTGATATTCATATTGATTATCTTTCATTTATAACCTCCATCTCAATATAATATAGCTAAAATTAGTTGTCTTGTCAACTAATTTATTCAACTCTTAAAAATGTCTTTTGACGGAGTCTATTGAACCATGCTTATGGACTGTGTTATAATGGTTTTATGAAATTTAAAGCAGTGATTTTTGATATGGATGGTGTTCTTGTGGACACTGAGCGCTATTATTTACAACGCCGAGAAGAATTTTTTGGCGGACATGGGATTTCAATCAATCATTTAAGCCCGAGTGATTTTATTGGGGGAAATATGAAAGATATTTGGCCTCGGATTTTGCGTGACGACTTTGATGAACAAGCGGCTAGTAAGTTACAAGCCGATTATGAGAATTTTAAAATCAATCACCCGATGCCCTATGCAGAACTTTTATTTCCTGATGTCCAAGAAATTCTAACTTTTTTGCGTCAAAAAGAAGTGAAAATTGCCCTTGCTTCAAGCTCGTCAATGCTTGATATTAATCAAATGTTGGATACTCATCAGCTTCGTTCTTATTTTGATGTCATCCTTTCAGGAAATGACTTTAAAGAAACTAAGCCAAATCCAGAAATTTATCTGACCGCAATGTCAGAATTAGGAGTAGAAGCAACAGAAAGCTTGATTATTGAAGATTCTGAAAAAGGAATTCAGGCAGGTAAATCAGCTGATGCAACTGTATGGGCCATTGAAGATAAACGTTTTGGAATGAACCAAGATAAAGCTGACATGAAAGTTGAATCACTGACAGCCATTCAAAAATTACTGACAGCTTCGTCAGTAAAAATGATGAATGTTTAATAAAAAATTATAAGAGAAAAATCACTGACAATCGGTGATTCTTTAAGTTTTTTCTGTCCTATGTTAAAATAGAGGAATATAGGAGTAATATTATGAATTTTGTCCGTCGGTTTTCACCGCTTGCTATTATTGTCATAATGGTTATTGTTCAAATCATTGAAACCATAGTTGTCCATGCTTCAGCAACTCGTTGTTCAATCTTGGTTTATTTGTTGATTTTGAATATTGTGATTACGATCATCTTACTATCTCAAACCCGAAATTATCAGTTGCGCTGTCAAGATTTTATTCGTAAAATCAATGATGAAGCAGAAAATTCACTCAATGCTACTTTGGATAATATGCCAATTGGAGTCATTCGTTTCAATAATGAAACCTTCGAGCCTGAATGGTTTAATCCCTTTATTGATATGATTTTCAAAGGGAATGACAAAGTAATTAATCGTGATGATATTAAAAAAATATTAAAAAATGCAAGTGATGACCAATATATCACTATTGGTAAGCAAAAGTATGTTGCAGAACTTGATTCTGATAAAAACCTTATTTATTTAATTGATGCCACAAAAGAAGTTGCTTTTAAATCAGAATTTAATGACAGTCGTGCAGTTATTGGTGCGATTTCAGTTGATAATTATGATGATGCAACTGATTTGATTACTGATAGTGGTCGAACAGCGATTAATAGTTTTATCGCGTCATTTTTAGAAGAATTTGCTGACAAGTATGGAATTTATCTCCGTCGAATAAACAGCAGTCGTCATTATTTTTTCTGTGATTATCGTATTCTTGAAAAAATGATTAATGATAAATTCGCTGTTCTCAAAGAATTTAGAGAACTTTCAGCTCAAAAAGAAATTCCATTGACACTCTCTATCGGTGTGGCTTATGGTTGGAATGATTTTCCTACTATCGGAAAAGTTGCCCTTAATAACCTTGAGTTGGCTCAAGTACGCGGTGGTGACCAGGTTGTTTTGCGTGAAAATACACCGCAAGCTCGTCCAGTTTATTTTGGGGGAAATTCAGAAAGTAGAACTCAAAAAAGTAGAACAAGAGCACGGGCTATCTCAACTGCCCTTCGGACAATCATTGCTGAGTCAGAAGATGTTTTTATCGTGGGTCATCGATTTACAGATATGGACGCTTTAGGGGCAGCAGTGGCAATGAAAGCTTTTGCTAATATGTCAGGGAAAGAAGCCTTTGTGGTTTATGACCCTGAGCAATTATTGCCAGATGTTGAACGTGCAATTAATAAAATGAATGAATCTTCTGATGGATTTACACATATCGTTCGATTAGAAACCGCTCAAAAGCTCAAGAAAAAAGATTCGTTACTTATTATGGTTGACCACTCTAAAACCAGTCAAACCTTAAATCTAGATTTTTATAAATCTTTTGAAAAATTAGTGGTGATTGACCACCATAGACGTGATGATGATTTTCCAGAACATGCCCTACTTTCATATATTGAATCATCAGCAAGTTCTGCCAGTGAATTGACAGTTGAAATTCTGCAATTTCATGATAATAATCAAAGAAAAATGTCAACAATTGAAGCAAGTATTGTTCTTGCTGGGATTGAACTGGACACAAAAAACTTTACAAAAGCAACAACTGAAAGAACCTTTGAAGCAGCGGCTTATTTACGTTCAAGAGGTTCAGACAATGATCTGATTAAGATGATTATGGCGACTGATTTTGAAAAATACAAAAAGACAAATGAAATCGTGCTTAATTCACAAATGATTTTACCTGGTATTGCTTTAGGGATTGGACTTAAACATGAAAAATATGATAATATAGCAACAGCTAAAGCCGCTGATACTTTGCTAGACATGGCGGGAATCACCGCAGCATTTACAATTACTCAACATACAAATGGATACATCTCAATCTCAGCCCGTTCTCGTAATGGATTTAATGTCCAAACAATAATGGAACAAATGGGCGGTGGTGGACATTTTAACAATGCCGCGACACAGATTTATGAAAAGAATATCCAAGAAGTACAAGATGATTTAATTGAAATATTAAAAGAAAGAGAAAATGAAAAATGAAAGTTGTATTCTTAGAAGACGTTAAAGGACAAGGAAAAAAAGGTCAAATCAAAGAAGTACCGACTGGTTATGCTCAAAATTTCTTGATTAAGAAAAATTTGGCAAAAGTAGCAACAGCAGCAGCTCTTTCTGAAGTCAAAGGACAAGCGAAAGCTAAAGAAAAAGAAGAAGCTGAACTTTTAGCGGAAGCTAAAGCTCTTAAAGAAGTGCTTGAAAAAGATGAAACTGTTGTTGAAATCAAGATGAAAGTTGGACAAACCGGTCATACTTTTGGTGCGGTTGATAAAGCAGATATTGCTAAAGCATTGAAAAGTCAATTTGGTCTAAAATTGGACAAACGCAAAATTCAATTGATTAACAAAATTCAAGCATTGGGAACAAAAGACGTACCAGTAAAACTTCACCGTGATGTGACAGCCATGGTTAAAGTCAAAATAAGCGAGGCTTAAAATAGATGCCCGAAATTGATTTAATAAAAGCCCCGCCTCAAGACCTAGATGCTGAGCAGGCCGTTCTTGGGGCTGTTTTTTTAGATAGTGAACGATTAGTCGAAATAAAAGAATTTCTAAGTTCGGATGATTTTTATAAGAATGCTCATAAAATTATTTTTCGAACAATGGAAAAATTGTCTGATGCTCGTGAAGCAATTGACGTTCTAACCATTCGTTCACATCTTGAAAATCAGGGAGAATTAGAAGCGATTGGTGGAATAGCCTATATTGCTGAACTAGCAACGGCGACACCGACAGCAGCAAATGCGGCCTACTATGCTAAAATTGTTGCCGAAAAATCACTTCTCCGCCAATTAATTAATCGTTTGACCGAATCAGTCGAAAAAGCCTATGAGCAAGATTCGCCAGCGGATGATATTTTAGCTCAAGCAGAAAAAAGTTTGATTGATGTCCAACAGGGACGCAATACAAATGGTTTCAAAAAAATATCTGATGTCTTAGCCATTCACATGGATGACCTTGAGCAAAAAGCCCAGCAGAAATCAAATATTACAGGGATTGCTACTGGATATCCTGCTTTAGATAATATGACTACGGGGCTCCATGAAGAAGAATTAATCATTCTAGCAGCCCGTCCTGCGGTTGGTAAAACAGCCTTTGCCTTAAATATTGCGCAAAATATTGGGACAAAACAAGACCGGACCGTTGCTATTTTCTCACTGGAAATGGGTGCAGAAAGTCTTGTTAGTCGGATGATTGCTGCCGAAGGTTCAATTGATTCACATAGCTTACGTACTGGGCAACTCAATGATCAAGAGTGGAATGACTACTTTATGGCAACCGGAACATTGTCTCGGGCCAGTATTTATATTGATGATACACCAGGGATAAAGATTTCAGAAATTCGAGCGCGTTCGAGAAGATTAGCTCAAGAAACAGGAAATCTTGGTTTGATTGTTATTGACTACTTACAATTGATTTCTGGAACAGGACGAGAAAATCGGCAACAAGAAGTCTCTGAAATTTCTCGTCAGTTGAAAATTTTAGCTAAAGAACTAAAAGTCCCCGTAATCGCTCTATCACAGCTCTCACGTGGTGTTGAGCAACGTCAGGATAAACGACCTGTTTTGTCCGATATCCGTGAATCTGGATCAATCGAGCAAGATGCTGATATTGTAGCCTTCCTTTATCGCGATGATTATTATGAACGTGGCAATGGTGAAGATGAAGACGGTGAAGAAATTTTAGAAGATAATAAAGTTGAAGTAATTATTGAAAAAAACCGTTCAGGAAGCCGTGGAACAGTTGAATTACTCTTTATTAAAGAGCATAATAAATTTGCAAGTATTGATAACCGATATGGCGACTAGATTTTTTTTAGTGTTTCGTGTTATAATATGAGTAATTGTCTAATTCTGTTTATAAATATAAGCGAAGTATAAAAAATACAAGCTTTATGTTCTCTTATATTATGAAAACTTAGCAGATATACAGTTCCTTAGATTAGAAAAAGAAGTAAATAATCAAGGATAAAATTAGATTAATAAGGTAAAGTTCGGAGTAATCCGATTTTTACCTTATTTGGAGGAAAAAATGGATAACCAAAATCAAGAAATAGGAAAAATCGTTGATATTCGTGAAAAAGTTCAAGCACATTTGGGTGAAACGATTGAAATTACTTCACAATTTGGTCGTAAACGTGAAAATCGTCATAAAGTGAACTTGATTGAAGCCTACGCAACACATTTCATTATTGAAAATATCCCAGCTCGTGGTCCTAAAACAACAGAGTCATATCAATATGCTGATATTTTGACTCAAACTATTCTAATTCACTATCCAAACGCTTAATTTTTGGATATAAAGTAGATGTATCAAAAAATGATTAATAGAATTTTAAAGGAAAGGAGGAGATAAGGATGATGAAAGCTGATTGGGATATGACGCCTGTAAAAGGCGGCTCAGGCAATGCATTTTTTGGAAAAAGTGATGAAGAACGCGTTTTTATTAAAAAAAATGGTAGTCCTTTTTTGCCAAGCATTTATCTGGAAGGAATCACACCGAAAGTCTTATGGACAAAACGGACGGCTGAAGGAGACACCTTATCTGCTCAACCTTGGATTGATGGTCATACGCTAAGTCCTGAGGATATGGAAGACCGTCAGATTAATCATATTTTATCACATTTGCATGACTCAAAAAAACTAGTTGAATCTTATAAAAAATTGGGAAGTCAGATTGTTTTGCCTGAACAATTATTAGAGGATTGTGTCAGAAATACTGAAGCCTTACAAACAAACCATTTTCTCTCAGGAATTATTGAAGAAATGCGCAAGGAAATTCCTGAAATCAAAAATGAAGAGGTCGTGGTTGTTCATGGAGATGTCAATCACAAAAACTGGCTAGTGGATGATAATTCAGGAAAAATTTATCTCGTAGATTGGGATACGGTCTTTTTATCAGATTCCATGGTTGATATGGCACATGTTTTATCACACTATATCAAACCAACTAACTGGTCTTTGTGGCTGATGACTTCTGGTGTGAGACCACGTTCTGACATTATGGAAAAAGTGGCTTGGTATGGAAAACTTTCTTTTCTTCGGCAAATTTCTGAATATCTTTCTAGAGGAAAAATGAAAGAAGTAAACCAAGAAATCTTGGGACTTCGTAAATTTTGTGAATTATTTTAGTAAAAATAGGCTAGGGTTTGGACCTTCCTATTTTTTGGCTTATAATTGAATAATCAAAATCAACAAACAAAAGGAAAGTCAGATTCACTGATTTTCCAATAAAAATAAAACAAATTGAGGTAAAAATGCGCGTCAGAAATCGTAAAGGAGCAGGCGAAATGCTTGCTGAAAACGCACATATCGTAGTTGAAAATCCAGCAGACTTTAAAGGAAGTTGGTCAGAACGTTTTGGCAATGACCATCCAATTCACATTGAAGTTGGTTGTGGGAAAGGTGCTTTTATTACAGGAATGGCTGCTTTGCATCCTGAAATTAATTACATTGCAATTGATATGCAGTTATCAGTTTTATCTTATGCATTAGATAAGGCGATTGAAGCTGATTTACCAAACGTCCAAATGATGCTCGTTGATGGGGCAGCTTTGAGCGAATATTTTGCTGACGGTGAAATTGATCAAGTTTATTTGAACTTTTCTGACCCTTGGCCAAAAGGACGACATGAAAAACGTCGGTTGACTTATAAATCTTTTCTTGCAACTTACGAAAAGATTTTACGTCCAGAAGGTGAAATACATTTCAAAACGGACAACCGAGGCTTGTTTGAATACTCATTAGTTTCTTTAGCAAGCTATGGCATGGAGCTAAAAAAAGTATGGTTAGATTTACACCAAGATGAAGAATTTGCTCCTCAAAATGTGATGACTGAATATGAACAAAAGTTTTCACAAAAAGGACAAGTGATTTATCGACTAGAAGCAAAATTTTTACCAAAAAAATAAATTAAAATATTTGCGGCAATAAAACATGACCAGAGAGTGTTTTATTGGAAGATAAAGGGATTGTCAGCGCAGCTGACGATTCCATCATTAACAATAATTAAAAAAGTTACTGACAGAATTTTTAATAAATAGAAAATTTCTGTCAGTAAGACTAATAACAGTTTATTATCTAAACTAAGGAGAATAATATGAGATGTCCAAAGTGTTCTTCTGAAGAATCAAAAGTTGTTGATTCAAGACAAGCCGAAGATGCGATTCGTCGCCGCCGGGTCTGCGAATCATGTGGTTTTCGCTTCACAACCTTTGAACGTATTGAAGAAATGCCCCTTTTAGTCATTAAAAAAGATGACAAACGCGAACCTTTTAACCGTGAAAAAATTGTTCGTGGTTTAGTTCGTTCAGCCTATAAACGTCCTGTTTCAAGTGAAGATATTGAAACAACAGTTGCCAATGTTGAACGAAAAATTCGGCAGCTTGATAGTAATGAAGTTGAATCAGATGTGATTGGCGAATTTGTCATGCAAGAATTAGCTGAATTAGATGATATTACTTATATCCGATTTGCGAGTGTTTATCGCTCATTTAAAGATGTCAGTGAATTAGAAGAGCTTCTAAAAAATATTACTAAAAAATAAAGACTGATTTCTTAATGAGCATTAAATCGGTGGATAAAGAACTGTCATTAAAAACAGTCAGTAAAACTAGAGTGAGGGAAAAATGAGAGCAGGAGATTCATTTACAATGCTTAATCGAGGAAAGACCAGCTTTGACGCTGAGACTTTTCGCCTACTCTATTTACCAATTATTGGGACGGATGCTTTTGCCCTCTACCAAATGATGTTGAGTTTCTCAACGGGTCGAATTTCTCATTTTTTGGAGTATCTAAATCTCGGACTTAATCCGTTCATTGAGGCACTTGACAGACTTTCAGCTCTATCATTAGTTCGAGTTTATGATGACCATAGTAGCCTTTATTTTGAAGTGAAAAGTCCTCTCAATTTTGAAATTTTCCTTGCTGATGACTTTTATAGACAACTTTTAATATCAAGAATTGGTGAAAATCGTGTCACAGCTTTAGCTAAGACAATGGAACCCAAAGGGAAAGAAATTTCTAAGAAGTTCCATGAAGTTTATAAAGTTAATTTTGATAGGGAAGCCACACCAAACCAATCACTAAAAGAGAACCAATTTGATATGGGGGCATTTAAAAGTCTGATGGAACGCCAAGGTTATATTTTATCAAATGAGAACCAAGATTCATTAACACTTTATTCTCTTGCAGAAAAATTTGAACTCAATTGGTACGAATTATTCAAACAGGCTGAACGCACAGCTAATGCCGATAAGAGTTTGAATATGAATCATTTAATTCGTAGTCTTTCAGCAACAAGTCAACCACAACCCGCACTTTCAGAATTTCCAAAAGTTTTTGCAGATTTGATTGTCGTCAGTAAAGCCCATGAGCCTGATGAATTTATTCGTCAGATAAAAGCCCAAGCTGGAGGTTTTGTTAGCTCTGATGAGCATAAAATTTTAGCTAATTTGACTCGCCAAAAATTACCAGCAGAAGTTCAAAATATTTTGATTCATTATGTTTTGGTTCAACAAAAAAATGCTTCACTCAGCCCAAACTTTGTCAATGCTTTGGCGAATGATTGGATGAGAAATAAAGTATTCACAGCGGAGGCGGCTGTAAAGCGTATTTTGGAGCGAGAAGAACAAGCAACTGCTAAGGCTAAGACTGAAGTTACCAAGCACTCAACGAAAATCAAAAAAGAAGCACCAAAATGGTCAAATCCTGACTATGAAAATAAAACAAGCCAAGAGGAACTTGCTAAACTTGAAAAAATAAGGCTTGACTCTCTCAAAAAATTGGAAGGGGAGCAAAATTAATGGAATCTATCGGAGATATTTTAGGAAAGCGACAAGATATTCGAGAAAATTTTGAAAAATTAGTCACAGAAGTTCTAAAAAATACAGATGTTCAAGCTTTTATTGCTGAGCATCAAATGACTTCTGATGAAATCCAACGCTCTTACTCGAAATTTTATGAATATGTACGTGAACATGATAAGTTTAAAAAAGGGGAAAAACGTGCTGCTGATGGATATGAACCAGTTTTAATTATGAATCATGGTTATGCGGACGTTTCTTATCAAGCAACGAATGAGTTAGCTGAACAACAAGCTGCTCAGAGCTTGATGCGTCGTGTAAGTATTATTGGTCTTCCAAAAGATTTAAAGCAAGTTAGTTTAGCTGATATTGCCCTTGATGATGTTCAAAGAATCAAACCTTATCAAGCTTTAGTTGATTTCATTACCAATTTTCCTAAGAAAAAGGGACTTTACCTCTATGGCGATTTCGGTGTTGGAAAATCCTTCATGCTTGCTGCTATGGCAAATGAATTAGCTAAAAAAGGTATTTCGACGACTCTACTTCATTATCCAACTTTTATTTCGGATTTAGACTTTGACAATGCTAAAGTCTGGGTCAATGAAATAAAAGCTAGTCAAGTTCTAGTTTTAGATGATATTGGAGCAGAACAAAATAATGCTTGGGTGCGTGATAGTATTTTACAAGTCATCTTACAACACCGAATGCAAGAAAATCTTCCAACTTTCTTCACTTCAAATTTAAAAATGGAAGAACTTGAACAACATTTGGCTGAAACTAAAAGAGCTGATGAGATTTGGCCAGCTAAACGTGTCATGGAACGCGTCAAGTATTTAGCAGAAGAAATGCGACTGGAGGGAACAAACAGACGACATGACTGAGATAAATGAAACGATTGATTTAATGATGAATCACACTTCGGTCAGAAATTTTACAGAAGAAGCAATTGAGCCTAAAGATTTAGAAAAAATATTAAAAGCGGCTCAAATGGCTTCAACATGGAAAAATTTTCAATCATATTCTGTGATTGTTGTAGAGTCACAAGATCAAAAAGATGCGATTTATGAATTTCAACCACAAAAATCAATTAAAAATTGTGCGGCTTATTTAGTTTTCGTTGGAGATTTAAATCGTGCCCAAAAAGCAGTCGAATTACATCAGGGGAATTTTCAACCTCAAGGAATTGAAAGTTTATTGATTACTTCAGTTGATGCGGCAACTGCTGGGCAAAATGCACTGTTGGCTGCGGAGTCTTTAGGATACAACGGGGTCATGGTTGGTTTAATTCGGGACCAATCCTCAGAAATTTCTAAAGTTTTAGGCTTGCCTGATTATACTTATCCTATTTTTGGGATTGCTCTTGGAAAAGCCGCACGTTTGAACAAAGTAAAACCGCGTCTTCCCTTGGAAGCGACCGTTTTTAAAGAAAAGTATGTTGAGCAAACGAGTGAAACCATTGAAAAATATGATCAGGTTCAAGAAGGCTATGCTGGAAATAGACGCTTAAATAAATGGTCTGAACGGATTGTTGACCAATGGGGACAACCAGAAATTTCAGCCTCAACAGAAAATTTAAAGGCGAAAAAATTACTGTGAAATTAAAAAAATCTTAGAACCAAAACTTCCTACAATTTTTCAAGCAGCGAGCAGCCAAGATTTTACTGATGGAGAAGTCTATCAAGCAGAATTTACTGATCAGACTTTGACGATTAGCCAACGGACCATTTTTTCTGGTTGTTCTTTCAAAAACACAACCTTTGAATTTACTGACAACACGATCAGTGAATTTACAGATTGCGTTTTCGAGAAATGTGATTTATCCAATCTGAACTTCAATAAAATTGGCATTTATCGTTCAGTATTTAAATCCTGTAAATTATTAGGCACTGATTTTACGGAAGGTCATTTGCAAGATGTTCAATTTACAGAGAATTTATTGACTTATGCCAATTTTTCAGGAAGTACATTAAAAGCTGTTCGCTTTTTAGAAAATGAAGCTAAGGAAACTTTCTTCACTGCCTGTAATTTTAAAAATGTTGAACTGCTAAAAAATCAACTAGAAGCGGCTAATTTTTGGAAAACAGCACTTGCAGGGATTGATTTTTCTACGAATCAATTTGAACGCATGGAAGTTACGCCTCAACTGGCTAAAAACATGAAGATAAGTCTTAGTCAAGCGCCATTTTTTACAAGCCTATTTGGGATTGAAATTATCTAAAATTAATCACGGAACTGAACTATAAAATTATATAGCCTTTAGATTACAACATCTTTAGCTTAACTATCATAATTTTTCAAACAATAAGTAAACAAAGAAAGAAATAAAAATATGAGCTTACCTACAGTCGCCATCGTTGGGCGTCCAAATGTTGGAAAATCAACGATATTCAACCGTATTGC
This sequence comes from Lactococcus cremoris subsp. cremoris NBRC 100676, assembly GCF_001591705.1. Classification (GTDB taxonomy): domain Bacteria; phylum Bacillota; class Bacilli; order Lactobacillales; family Streptococcaceae; genus Lactococcus; species Lactococcus cremoris. The sequence goes on from NZ_BCVK01000044.1 coordinate 21,721, forward strand.
AGGAGAACGCATCTCAATTGTCGAAGACATTCCAGGTGTGACTCGTGACCGTATCTATGCCACAGGAGAATGGTTAACCCGTAAATTCAACATCATCGACACCGGTGGGATTGAACTTTCAGATGAACCTTTCATGACTGAAATTCGTGCACAGGCCGAAATTGCCATGACCGAAGCAGATGTTATTATCGCTGTCGTTGATGGAGAAACAGGAATTACTGATGCCGATGAAGCAGTTGCTAATATTCTTTATCGTACAGATAAACCTGTCATTCTTATCGTCAATAAAGTCGACAACCCAGAACGTCGAATGGAAATTTTTGACTTCTATTCACTTGGACTCGGCGATCCATATCCTGTATCAGCTGTTCACGGGATTGGGACAGGGGATGTACTTGATGCTATTGTTCAAAATCTTCCTAATGAAATCGAAGAAGAAAATGAAGATGTCATCAAGTTTAGCTTGATTGGTCGTCCAAACGTTGGTAAATCATCTCTTATCAATGCCATTCTTGGTGAAGACCGAGTGATTGCAAGCCCAATCGCGGGAACAACTCGTGATGCCATTGATACACACTTCGTTGATTCTGAAGATCAAGAATTTGTTATGATTGATACCGCTGGAATGCGTAAATCAGGAAAAATTTACGAAAACACTGAAAAATATTCAGTCATGCGTGCCATGCGTGCCATTGACCGTTCAGATATCGTTTTGATGGTCATTAATGCTGAAGAAGGAATTCGCGAATATGATATGCGTATCGCTGGATTTGCTCATGAAGCAGGTAAAGGGATTCTGATTGTTGTCAATAAATGGGATACCCTTGAAAAAGACAATGATACAATGAAAAAGTTTGAATTAGAAATTCGTACAAAGTTCAAATTCCTTGATTATGCACCAATCGTTTACGTGTCTGCTAAAACTGGCCAACGATTGAATAAACTTCCAGACATGATTAAAGAAATTCACCATGCTCAAAACTTACGTATTTCAAGTTCTGTTTTGAATGATGTGATTATGGATGCCGTAGCGATTAATCCAACTCCGACAGATAAAGGAAAACGTTTGAAGATTTTCTATGCAACACAAGTTGCCATTAAACCACCAACTTTTGTTGTTTTTGTCAACGAAGAAGAACTGATGCACTTCTCATATCTTCGTTTCTTGGAAAATCAAATTCGTAAAGCCTTTGTTTTTGAAGGAACTCCGATTCATTTGATTGCTCGTAAACGTAAATAGTTAAAAGCACTGATTATTCAGTGCTTTTTTTTATGCAAAAGAATTGCAAAAATCCTGAATTTGAAATATACTATTAAAAAATTAGTTTAAGCGAAAGAAGAACAAATGGTATATTTTAAATATGGGAAAGCCTTCCATGACCTTAGAATTCAACACGGATTTTCACTATCTGCCTTTGAAGAATTAGGGATTGCGAAATCCACCCTTTCTAATTTTGAGAATGGTAAAAGTATGCTTTCTTTTGACCGACTAGACTCTGCCCTTCAAAAAATGAATGTTTCCCCTCTTGACTACAGTATCATGATAAATAATGGTGAACAAGAAAGTTATATCTCTATTTTCGATGAGATTGAACACGCCTATTACCAAAGAGAAATTAAACGTCTTAAAGAAATTTATCAAGAAAATCAAATGGGGACTAATGAACAAAAATTAGTAGCTTATTCAGCTAAAGGACTTTATCAACACTTACTTCCTGAAGAAATTGATGAAATAGAAGATTATCTCAAAGGAATCCAATTTTGGGGCTTATTTGAACTTTCAATCCTTGCTAATATTGGAGATAAGCTCAATGAAAATTTAATTGATAATATTTTAGAAGATTTTTTCTATAATAAA
>NZ_BCVK01000045.1 GCF_001591705.1 Lactococcus cremoris subsp. cremoris NBRC 100676
ATTTTAATGCACAACTTATTACCGTCTTAACTCTGTGGTTAGAGGCCGATATTCCGCTTGAATTAGAAAAATTTCGACCAAAATTTCTCTTTTTCATGAATTCTTCTGTCCATGAGCTGATTTTTAAAGGAATTGATTAAAACAAAAAAACGTAAATCAAAAGATTTACGTTTTTCAATTAAAGTTTTGTTTTTAAGGAGCAATACGTTTTCGAGCTGCTCTTTTTCTGCCCATTTCAATTTTTTCTTCTTTTTTCTTGATAGGATTGATAACTTTTGCTTTAACACCGATAGCTGCAGCAGTAATTCCTGCTAACAAAAGTGCATTCCCCGCCAAAAAGCCTTTAATAAATGTACGATTCATTTCTTTCTCCTCCTAATTTTATAGATAAATCATCAACTAAGAAAACTTCACTGAGATTTTCTTAGTTAACTCTACAAGCATATTTTAACATAAATGTTATAAATCTAAAAATAATAAACTTAGAATGAAATAATAAAAAACCTTCTAACTATAATGTCAGAAAGTTTTTTTAAGTTAATAATAATCTTATTATTTAAACCATTTATCAACTTGTTTTTGATGGTCTTTAATCCAAGCTTTTGCAGCTGCTTCTGGTGTCTTACCATTTTGAATATCAAGCATAACAGATTCCATATCTTTAGTGGTCCAATTAAAATTATTCAAAACCTTATAAGCTTCAGGATTTTCTTTTTTCAATCCTTTGCGCACAATTGTATTAATATTTTCTGAAGTCCCCATTGTTCCTTTCGGATCAGCTAAGTATTTCAAATCATATTTATTGAACATCCAATGAGGAGACCAACCAGTGATTACAATGTCTTTATGTTGTTTAATGGCTTCACCAAGAGCAACAGTCATTGCACCAGATGATGAAGGAACAAGCTTCCAATCTTTAAGATTACTATAGCTCTTAAGTGTATTTTCACTGGCAGCCATGACACCTGCACCAGGCTCAATTCCTGTGATTGTTTTATTGGCCTGATTAGTCAAATCTTCAATTGAATTCACATTCATATAACTTGGCACAACAAATCCTACTTTAGCGCCTTTAAGATTTGGACCTAATAACTCAACAGACTTACCATATTTTTTCCATTGGGTCTTATGAGTGTTTGGCAACCAAGCAGAAACCATTCCATCAGCTTGACTATTAGCCACAGTTTGCCAAGCAACTGCGTTATCAAGTGCAGTCGTTGTAACATCAAAACTATGTTCTTCCATTGCTTGGGTCAAAACATTGATTGACGCAACTTCTGAGTCCCAGTTCATATAAACTAAATCCACTTTTTTATCAGAAGATTTTTTCCCAAAAGACATTCCCGAAAAAGCACCAACAATTAAGGCTAACAATGAAACGATAGCAATCCAACGTTTCCATTTTTTGAGCTTAGGATTTCCTTGTTTTTCTAAAGGAGAAACATTAAGTTTTTGCGTAAAGCGGTCAATAATAATAGCCAAAATAACTAATGAAATCCCACTTACAAATCCCTTACCAATATCAGCTGATTGAACAGCAGCTAGTACTCCACGACCTAAACCAGGTGCACCAATCATAGAGGCAATAACGACCATAGAAAGAGCCAACATAATTGTTTGGTTAACACCAGCCATAATTGTTCCTTTAGCTAAAGGAAATTCCAATTTAAATAACTTCTGACGGGCAGTCGAACCAAATGAATCTGCTGCTTCAACTAATTCAGTTGAAACTTGGCGAATACCTAAGTTAGTCATTCTGACAGTCGGTGGCAAAGCAAAGATTACTGAAGCAAATACCCCAGGAACAACCCCAATACCAAAGAAGGCAACTGCTGGAATCAAATAAACAAAACCAGGCATGGTTTGCATGAAGTCCAATATAGGTTGAACAATCTTAGCTACTAGTTCAGATTTTGCCATCCAAATTCCTAGAGGGACCCCTATGATAATTGATAACAAACTTGAAAGTAAGACAAGGGTAATCGTACTCATCAAATCTGACCATAAGCCTTGATTGGCAATTAAACAAAGACCAATAAAAGTAAACAATGGGAAGGCAAACTTTTTACCTGAAACCAAAATTGCTAGGATAGTAACAACAGCAATCATCAGCCAGAATGGAACTGCAGTTAAAGCACCTGTTATTCCGTTCATCAACACTGTTCCTGATTTTTGAATCACATCAAAACCCGAACTAAATGTACTTGTAATCCAATCTGTTGCTGACGATACCCAGTTGGCTAATGGTATTTTTCCAATCACTAAATCAATCATTCTTCTCCTCCTCTTTCTCTATTTCTTCTACTTCATCAGGAATGTCTGCCAATGCTTCTAGGACAATTCCCCGAATCAGAATTCCTTTTAAGTAGCCTTGATCATCAACAACAGCTAATGGAGTTGGAGCATCATAGATAATTGGCAAGATATCTCTTACAAGCATTTCTTTAGTGACTGTCCCAACATCAGTTGTCATCACATCTTTCAATGATTGATTGTTTTTTCTAGCAGCAATAGCTTGCTCACTAGTAACAACCCCACGGAATTGACGTTTTCTGTCAACAGCCATTAATGAGCTGACTTCTTCAGTTTTCATTTTTTTCAAGGCAACACTTGGACCATCGACATCAATGTTAGTTGTTAAGGCTGGAATCATGATATTTTCAGCAGTAATTACTTTGGCACGATCTACGTCTTCAACGAAAGTTTTAACATAATCGTTTGCTGGATTTGTTAAGATTTCTTCACCCGTACCAATTTGCATGATTTTACCATCCTTCATAATCGCAATACGATCACCAATACGAAGGGCTTCATTTAAGTCATGGGAAACAAAAATGATTGTTTTTTGGAATTTAGCTTGAAGTTCAAGTAATTCATCTTGCATTTCACGGCGAATTAATGGATCAAGCGCAGAAAAGGCTTCATCCATTAACAAAATCTCTGGATCATTGGCCAAGGCACGTGCAAGCCCAACCCGTTGTTGCATCCCACCAGACAGTTGCTTAGGATATTGGTCTTTAAAATCTAAAAGGTTCGCATTATCTAAAGCTTTCTCGGCACGTTTGCGTCTTTCTTCTTTTGGTACATTTTGAACTTCTAAACCATATTCAGTATTTTCTAAAATTGTTCGATGTGGAAAAAGACCGAAGTTTTGAAAAACCATACTCATTGACTTACGGCGAACTTGAAGCAAATCTTCTTTATTCAAAGTGGCAACATCTTGGTCATCGATAAATATTTTCCCACTGGTTGGTTCAATCAATCGATTAAGCAAACGCAACAAAGTTGATTTCCCTGAACCGGACAAACCCATGATAACAAAAATTTCTCCCTCATTGATTTCAAAATTTGTATCATAAACCCCAACAGTTGCACCGGTTTTTTTCAAAATTTCATTTTTGGGTTCACCTTGCTCGACCATAGTCAATGCAGTTTTAATCCGTTTACCAAAAATTTTAGTTAAATGTTCAATTTTGACTTTTACTGGCAAAATAACTCTCCTTCATTCTATTACTCATGAGCCGAAAACTTTTTTTAGAAAAGAATTTCCAAAATAAATAGTTAATTATAAATTAGAAGTTTTAGGTTACACAAGTGATTTTCTCATTTAAAGTGACCACTCAATACTAACAATATGTAGTCACTATGTCAACTAACTAAATTTGAACTTAAAAAAAAGCATCGTTTTGTAAACGATGTCATTAGTTGCCATAAAAGAAGTTTTGGACAATTTGTCCTGTATCAGAAGCTCCTACGAAATATAAGGTATCTCCTTGATTTAAAGTTGCATAAGGACCCGGTGAAACTATTAATTCTTCATTCTGTAAAATTGCAACAACTGTTGCTCCTGTATTTTGCCAAAGATTCATTTCACCCAAACTCATTCCGAATTTTTCAGAATCTCTTTCTAGTTCAAATTCAATCGGGGTCAAAGGATTTATTTTTTGAAAATGTTCAGTTTGATCAACCAATTTATCTAGGAAAGATGAAAAATTTGCCAATTCTCTTCTTTGACTCTCCACACTCTGCATGATTTGTGTTCGCAAGTCTTGCATTGTTTCTACTTCTTGATATTGCGCTAAATATTCTTGCGCTTTTTGTTTTGATGCAATAATTACACCACTTCCATGAACAGGGTCAACAATTCCCAAATCTCCTAAGACGCTTATAGCCTTACGTGCTGTTTCTGGTGAGACACCAAAGGTTGTTGCAAGAGTCGATCTGGCATATATCTTCTGTCCAACCTTAAGTTCATTTCGAACAATTCTTTCAGCTATTTGCAGGGCAATTTGTTGGTATCTTGGCTGTCTTGCTATCCGCACTTTAATTCTCCTTATCACAAAACATTGAAAATCTACTTTACCTAAGCAAAACAAAATTCCCTCATAATTATAGCGCTTTATTTATTATTTTTCAATCTATACCACATCGCCCCACTTTCAAAAGAGCTGGACTAAAAATAGCTTCTCAATATGAGAAGCTATTTTTTTATAAATTCGTACCGTTAGAATCAATTACTTGTTTATACCAATCGAACGATTTTTTCTTAAATCTTTTATTCGTTCCATTTCCGCTATCATCTAAGTCAACATAGATAAAACCATAACGTTTACTCATCTCCCCTGTTGATGCAGAAACTAAGTCAATACAGCCCCAAGGTGTATAACCCATTAGTTCAACACCATCTTCAACTGCTTCACTCATTGATTGAATATGTTTTTTGAGATAGTCAATCCGATAATCATCTTGAATAGTTCCGTCTTCTTCAACTTTATCAATTGCCCCCAAACCATTTTCAACAATGAAGAGAGGAATTTGATAGCGTCCGTACAAATCATTGAGAGCATACCGAAGACCATCAGGATCAACTGCCCAACCCCATTCACTTTCTTTTAAGAAAGGATTTTTTACTCCGCCAAGAACCATATTCCCTGAAGCTTGGACGCCTTCTCCCGTTTTTGATTCAACCGTCGACATGTAATAACTAAACCCTATATAGTCAACTGTTCCTTCTGCGATTATCTTAAGATCTTCTTCAGAAATTTCAAGGACTTCTGAATTTACTCCATGTTTCCGATGAAGTCTATTTGTAAACGCAGGGTAGGCTCCGCGAACTTGGACATCATTACAAAAATAATTAAATTCTTGAATACTTTCTTGTGTCGCCAATTGATTGACTGGATTAGCATCAAAGGAATAAGTTGTTGAATAAATGCTCATGCAACCAATTTTCAAATTTTTATTCAAATCATGACCAAATTTAACTGCTTGAGCACTTGCAACGAACTGATTATGCCAAGCTTTAAATACATTAGTTTTATCATCTCCACCATTAGATGGAACAAGTCCTTGACTTAAGCCTGAAAAGAAAGTCGCCGAGTTAATTTCATTAAACGTCATCCAATATTTTACTTTGTCTTGATAGCGTTCTAAAAGGACTTTTGCAAACCGCACATAAAATTCGATAAGTTCACGATTTTTCCATCCTCCATATGATTTAGCCAAATTAAGTGGCATTTCATAGTGAGAAATTGTAATCACTGGTTCAATTCTATATTTCAAACACTCATCAATCAGTTGATCATAAAAAAGCAAACCTTTTTCATTGGGAGTTGTTTCATCTCCCTTTGGAAAAATTCTTGACCAAGCTACTGAAAAACGATACGCTTTAAAACCCATTTCCGCAAATAATGCAATGTCTTCTTTAAAATGATGATAATGATCAATTCCATCATGATTTGGATAAGTAAAATGTTCAGTATCAATCGTCCAATCAAATTCCGGACTTGCAAGAATTGCCAATCTTTCTTTACCTCCTGGCATTGCATCTGCTACTGAGAGACCTTTACCATCTATATCATAAGCACCTTCTAATTGGTTTGCTGCCGTTGCTCCACCCCATAAAAAGTCTGTTTTAAATGTCATTTTATAATTTTCCTATCTAATTTTTAAAGTTTTTCATCAATGCTATTTTAAACTGGATTCGCCACTAATTCAGTTGTTTGTGCATTAACTGCAGTTAGTAACACTTCATTTTGATGAATCGTCGATTGATTTGTAACTAGAATATCCATATAATCCTGAGTATTTGTTACAATGATTGGAACTTGAGTACTGTATCCCGCATTTTGAATACGCTCAATATCAAACTTAAGGAGTAAGTCGCCTTTTTTTACACTTTGACCTTGTTTTACAAAGCTTTCAAAGTATTTCCCTTCAAGTTGTACGGTATCTATTCCAATATGAATGAGAAGCTCAGTTCCTTCGCTTGAAATTAAACCTACTGCATGTTTAGTCGGGAACAAAATCATAATCATTCCATCAAATGGAGCACGAACTTCGCCAAGCGTGGGTTCAATCGCTGCTCCTTTACCCATTACTCCTGCAGAAAAAGCTGCATCTTTAACTTGTGATAGCGGAATAACTTTTCCTTCAAGAGGACTTCCAATTGTTTCTTTATTCGTTTTTTGTTTGTTAAATTTTTTGTCAGGACTTGGATTATCAATAACATCATCTTCAAATCCCACAAGATAGGTCACTACAAAGCCAGCTATAACTGCAACAGCTGATACAATCATCATTTTAATCGCACCTGAAACTTCACCTGTAAGGGTAATATTAGATGTAAAACTGAAGATTCCTAAAGCTCCCATTGTATAGGCTTTAATTCCTAAAGCCATGGCAACAGCTGATAAAATTCCACTTACGATACATGAAATCCAGAATGGACGTTTCTTAGGGAGCGTAATTCCGTAAATTGCTGGTTCTGTTACACCAAACCAACCAGAAATAAAGGCTGGTATTGCTAATTCACGAAGTCGTTTATCTTTTGTTTTCAACATCACTGCTCCAACAGCTCCAGTTTGCGCAAACGATGCAACACTTGCAGCAATTAAAAGCGCAGTTGGTTCTCCTTTTGCTAATGCAATAATTGCAAATGGAACAATTGCCCAATGTAGTCCAAACATGACTAAGACTTGCCAAGCAAACCCTAGCACTAAACCAAAGATAATCGGATTAAATCCTTGTAATGCTAATAAACCTTTACCTAACGCATCTGAAGCAAGGTTCATTACTGGTCCAATAACTAGGAAGCCCAGAGGAATTGAGATAATCGCCGTAAAGAATGGTGTCAAGAAAAGTTTGACTACATCAGGAATAATTTTCTTTAACTGGTGTTCTAAAAAGGCTGCAAATGCTGTAATGGCAATAATTGGCATTACAGATGAACCATAACCAGCTGTTGGTACTGAGAACGGTATCCCAAAGAGGCTTAGCCCACCACTTTCTGCAAATGTTTTTGCGACAGTTCCATCTACGAAACCTGGATAAACAAGTGCTGCGGCAATCATCATTCCAACAAACGGTGAACCATTAAATTTTTTCATTGAAGTATAACCAATGAAAATTGGAAGAAATAAGAATAACCCATCACCCATCGCATTAAAAACAGCGTAAGTTGCTGACGATTGAAAACTTTGTCCCAAGGCAAAGGATAAAATTGCATTAACCCCTTTAATCATACCCGCTGCTGCTAAGGGAGCTAAAATTGGTTGGAAAATTCCCGAGATCAATTCTACAAATTGATCAAAAAGATTTCCTTTTTGTGCAGAATCTGCTGGTGAGGTATCAAGTACTCCAAGAACAGCATCAACGTCTGCACGTACTTCTGGTACATGATTCCCAATAACGACTTGATATTGGCCACCAGATTGCATTACTGTAACTACACCATCCATCTTTTTCAGGACATCGGTATTTGCTTTTTTCTCATCTCTGAGTTTAAAACGTAACCGTGTAATACAGTTAATCACTGAAATGACATTTTCTTTGCCACCTACATTTGCTACAATGTCTTTTGCAAGAGCTTCATATTTGCCCATTACAAACCTCCAAAATAATATATTTTTTAGAGGTTTCGCCAACTTAATGTCACGATCCAATTGTTACCATAGTTGGTGATGACTAAAGTCATCTTAAAAATTAATCTTGTATTTTTTCTAAAATACGTGCGAGATGAACGGTCATATATATTTGTTCATTTTGAGAAACTTCGTATGACCTTGTTTGTTTAAGAAACTCACTGACTTTCTTTGTTCCTATATATGCTCTTGGATATTTTCCCGTTATTAGAAGGAATAAATCTTCATCGGTGCTTTCATCACTTTTTGTATTAGAAAGTATTCTTTCGGTGAAAAATTTAAGGTGAGTAATGAACCTTTGAAAATAAATATCTTGCTCATTAAAGTTTACTTGTAAAGTATACTTTAGAGTTGTTAATATTTCTTCCATTAATTTTGTTAATTCCGTTGCATATTCATGACCACTTCCCAGGGTTCCATTAACAATATGCATAGCTAGAAAACCTGCTTCATCTTCTGGAAGGGAGATGTTAAGCTTTTCTTTGACTTTTTGTAAAGTTTCAAGACAAAGTGCAAATTCTTCTGGAAAAAATCTCTTAATATCCCACAAAAGAAAATTTTTTATCGCTATATTGTCTTTTTCACGAATAATTGCTGCATTCAAATGGTCAGCAAAGGCAACCAAAACGGTATCGGAAATTGTTTTATCGAATTTTGTTTTTGCTTTTTCTAAGGTTAATATCGAAAGTTCTACGATTCCACTTGGAATTTCCGACAATAATTCTGAAAAATTTTGTTGCTCTGAAGTTACCTTCAATGCGAAAATCTTTTCAATTTTTTTATCTTCAACAACTTCACCTGCTTTTTTACCATATCCTAGTCCTAATCCCATAAGAATAGTCTCTTCATCATTAGTATTTTGAGCAATGACAACATTGTTGTTTAAAACTTTTTTGATTTTCACATTTTTCTCCATTTCACAAAAATAGACCTTATCTCCCTATAATTATAGGTCTGATAAGGTCTAGCTTAACTTAATAATCACTATCCAATTTTTGTAACCGTTTTATTTAATAAAATAAAACCATTTGTAAAGTGGACTGTCAAGGATATCTGATTTTATTAATTTTTCAATTCTTTTAAAAATTGATTGCGTTCTCAATAAATTTAATAACATCACTTTCTTTGTTTTCGTGTAAATCCCTAACTATTTTTGAACCAACGATTACTCCTGCTGATACCTTATTAAAACGTTCAACATCTGTTAAAGTTGAAATCCCAAATCCTGTCAAAACAGGAATATCAGTTAATTTAGACAATGTTTCTAAATGATGGTCAAGTTGATTACTATAAGCATTTTCTTTTCCGGTTACTCCATTGATCGCAACGGCATAAATGAATCCTTCGGCATCTACTACAAGTTCTTTCTGACGAGAAATTGGTGTGGTTAATGACACCAAAGGTACTAAGCAAATATCCTTATCAGTAATAAAAGGCTTAATGTAAGCTTCATGTTCTTTAGGTAAATCAGGAATAATTAGACCTTTTACTGCTGTATTCTCAAGAGCTGCAACAAAATTTTCAATTCCAAACTGATAGACAGGATTAAAATAAGTCATAATGACAAGAGGAACTTCTGTTTCAATTGATTTTAAGCTGTCAAGAATCTTTGATAGTGAAACATTTTTGGCTAAGGCTCGTAAGCCAGCTTGTTCAATTACTGGTCCGTCAGCAACGGGGTCTGAGAAGGGTACACCAATTTCAATGGCAGAACTCCCGGCTTGTTCAAGAAGTTGAATGGTTTCATTGAGCCCTTCTAATCCTCTTTCATGGTCACCTGCCATAATATAAGGAACAAAATTATTTTTTTTATTGCTCAATTTTGCTTGTAAAGTTTTCATTATTTCACCTCTTTTTCTGCTTCAAGACGTTCTTTAACTTGAACAACATCTTTATCGCCGCGACCTGATAAGCAAACAATCATTGTTTTTTCTGAACCTAATTCTTTAGCTAATTTGACCGCATAGGCAATCGCGTGAGAGCTTTCAAGGGCCGGTATGATTCCTTCTGTGCGAGATAAGATTTTGAAACCTTCAAGGGCTTCTTCATCAGTAATATCAACATACTTTGCACGGCCGACCGCATTGAAATAGGAATGTTCAGGTCCAATTCCTGGATAGTCTAAACCAGCAGAAATACTGAAAGCTTCTAGTATTTGTCCATTTTCATCTTGAAGAACATCCATAAGCGTGCCGTGTAAAACCCCTGGACGCCCTTTAGTAATTGTTGCTGCATGGTGTGGAGTATCTATCCCAAGCCCAGCTGCTTCAACACCATACATCTCTACTGATTCGTCATTAACGAATGGGTAGAAAAGTCCCATCGAGTTTGAACCGCCCCCAACACAAGCCACTAAAGCATCTGGTAGTTTATTTTCTTTTTCTAAGAATTGTGCACGTGCTTCTTGACCAATGACGGCTTGATAATCACGAACAATTTGTGGGAATGGGTGAGGTCCGAGAACTGAACCCATCACATAATGTGTATCCTCAACTTGAGCAACCCATGCTCTAAGTGCTGCATTTACCGCATCTTTAAGCACGCGCGAACCATCAGTAACTGAATGGACTTTTGCACCGAGCAATTCCATCCGAAAAACATTAAGAGATTGTCTTTTGACATCTTCTTCACCCATATATATGGTACATTCCATGCCAAAGAGGGCAGCCGCTGTTGCCGTTGCGACTCCATGTTGGCCCGCTCCTGTCTCAGCAATGACTTTGTTTTTTCCCATTTTTTTGGCAAGGAGGACTTGGCCAAGGGCGTTATTTATTTTGTGAGCTCCGGTGTGATTAAGGTCTTCGCGTTTGAGATAAATTTTTGCACCACCAGCATATTCGGTCAGGCGTTTAGCAAAATAAAGTGGGTTTTCTCGTCCAACGTAATCTTTAAGCAATTCTTTTAGTTCAGCTTGAAAAACTGGATCTTTTTTACTGTCTTCATAAGCTACTTCTAATTCTTTTACGGCTGTCATTAAAGTTTCAGGGACAAATTGTCCACCAAATTGTCCATAAAATCCTTGGTTATTGGGTTGATTGTAGGTCATGTATTTCTCCTTTTTGTAAATGTTATATTTTAATTGTTTTATTTTTACTGTTCTTCTCGTAAAATTCCATATTTTACTGAATCATGCCATTCTTCTTGTCAAAAGCGGACTTTTCTGATTCGTCCTTCAAGTTGTAAACCACACTTTTCTCCTAATTTCATCATGCCTGGATTTCCTGACCAAGTGGTAAAGCCAAGATGTTGAATTTCTGGATAGTTTTTAAAAAGTTCTTCCATCCATAAAGGGATAACTTTCTGACCAATTCCTTGTCCCCACATTTTAGAGTCATAAATTACAATGCCAAACTCAAGCCATTTTTGTAATTTTCCATCTACCCAGGAGCTAGACAGGCTTCCAATGATTCGATTTTTGAAACTGATAAGTGCAACATTGGTTTGATTAATCTTTGAAGTCGTCTTTTCTGAAAATTCCTCCCAGCTTAAAACTGAATCTTGAAAATAGGGGCCATTGAAGGCCATCCACTCTAAATCAGCTTGAGGTCCATAGCTGACTTCCCAAAGTTCTAATAAATCTCCTTTTTGAATGGTCCTCAGAATCAAATCTGTTCCAGATTTTCGGTAGTATTCAAAAGAATTCTTTTGTCTGTCATCTTTCATTATTGTTCCTTTTTTGATAATCAATCAGTTTGTTTAGGATAACTTGGTCTTTGAGTTTTCCGGCTCGCCATGAATCTTTTATTGCTGTTTGATAGATTTTAATTGATTGTTCAAGATTTGGAAACCAGTATCTTTCCTTAGTTACTTGCTTATTTTGTTGAAGTTCATGATAATCAATATTCGCATAACTATCGATTGTTTCAACATTTGCAAAGCCAACATGAAATCTTCCTTTTTCAAATTTATGTTCGTGTAGGTCAATGAGTTGATAGCCTAAGTCTTCCATTATCTCGGTTAATTTAGCAAAATTTTCATAGTCATCTTTCTCTAGCTGAATATCGATATCGTCTGGATTTGTAAAAAAATTTCCAAGTTGTTCAATTGCTAAGCTCCCCATTAAATAAGGACTAATCTTAAACTTATTTAATTTTCCAGTGATTCGTAAAAATTCCGCAAATAATTGTTGTGATGAAGCAAGACTCGCCTTTTGAATAAAACTTTTTATTTTAACTACATCTTTTTTCCCAGCAGTCTCCACTCCTGAGGATACGTCTACCCCAAAAGCATTAGGAAAGTGTTGAATCGCTCTTCCTACGTTCTCTGGACTGAGTCCACCAGCAATAAAGTAATCAGCACCAAGATGCTCAGGGTTTATGGAATCCCAATCAAAAGTTTGACCACTTCCTCCTTGTGGGCTATCAAATAATAATATGACCTCTTTGTAGAGCCGAAAATCTTGGTCAGGACGTACAGCTTTAATGACAGGAAATGACAGCTGATTGATATAATTCATATCCTCGTCGCCGTGAAGTTGGACAATGTCCAACTGGGCAATCTGTATGGCTTTTTTGACAAAATCAAGGGATTCATTAACAAAGATTCCTATTTTTTTGACTGTTATGGGGATTTCCTTTGTCAGCTCTGCTACTTTTTCTGGAGAAACTTGACGCCTTGAGGGACTAAGAATAAAACCAAGATGTGTTGCGCCAGATGCTACTGCCGTATCGACAGCCTCTTTTGTTGATAAGCCACAAATTTTAATGTTCATCATTTTTCCTTTTGATTTTTAAATCTGTCAGTGATTTTGTGAGATTATTTGCTTGCATCAGTGCTGTTCCAACCAAAATTCCATTGAAATTTTCAGCAACTTTTTGTGCCTCTTTTTTACCGAAAATACCTGATTCAGAAATATAAACATTCTCTTCTTTAAAATAAGGAACCAAATCTGTTGAGTTTTGTAAGCTCACTTCGAAGGTCTTTAGATTACGATTATTGACCCCAATAATTTTAGCAGCAAGTTGATGGGCTCTGTCGAGTTCGGCCTTATTATGCGTTTCGACTAAAACTTCAAGTCCTAGTGAAATTGCATAATTGTAGAGTTCTTCTAATTTTTCAAAGTCATTTTCAAAACAAGCGACAATCAATAAAATAACAGTTGCACCAGCATTGAGTGCTCGATTAATTTGCTTTTTATCAATGATAAAATCTTTGTTAAGTGTTGGAATTTGAACATTTTTAGATATTTCACGGAGGTATTCAATGTTTCCTTTAAAGAATACAGGGTCAGTTAGAACGGAAATCATGGCAGCCCCAGCTTGTTCATAATTTTTGGCTTGGGCGATAATGTCTACTTCGAGATTGATATCTCCAAGACTTGGCGAAGCTTTTTTTACTTCGGCAATGACTTGAAGTTGATCAGAATGTTTTTTTAGGTAATCATATAATCTATAAGTTTGACGAATTGGTTTGGAATTTTCGTCAGGCATTTGAGCTATCTCTTGTTTTTTTTCTGCTAAAATTTTTTCTAAGAATTTTCCTTCTTTTATGTTCATATTTTCTTACTCTTTTCCAGTGTGACAGACTGCTTCAATTCGATAACCGTCTGGGTCAATGATGAATGCCGCATAGTAATATTTTTGATCAGAGGGACGATTGCCCGGTCTTCCATTATCTTTCCCACCATTTTCTAAGGCGATTTTGTAAAACTGGTCAACTTCGGCTTTGGTCTTGGCTTGGAAAGCAAAATGAAAAGGGTAAGGCTCGCCTTCTTCAAACCAGATATAGCCGTCAGTAGTTTCTCCTGTTTGATAAGTCAGACTCGTTTTACTTTCGTCAATTAAAGAACCGCCAAGCGTTGCTAAAACTGCTGTATAAAAAAATTTTGTTCGTGATAAATATTGGACATGAATATCTAAATGGTCAATCATTTTTTTCTCCATATTTTCCAATGATGAACTTGAAATTATTTCGATTTTTCTTTTTAAATGCGAAGTGTGGATTTGCGCTGTCTATAACCAAAACCTTTTTACCTAGCCAAATTCGTAAATAATGAGATTTTACTTTGAGAGATTTACTGACAGAACGGTCAGCAAATTTGAAACGTTCTTCAGTTCCGTCAGTAAATTCAATTTCGATGCTTCTGCCAAAACCAAATTGGTTATTGTCTAAATCAAAACCAATTTCAATGAATATTTTTCTGTCATTTTCGTGTGCCTCTCCATTGTGTTAAGCTGCTTCAATCTGATAATCATTAGGGTCAATAATAAATGATACGTAATCCCCCTCTTGATAGCTTTCTTGGTAGACTCGTACATCTTTATTTTTTCCCATTTTCCATAAAGCAAGGCAATAAAATTCATCAATTTAGGCATTTCTTTCTCAATAGCTACACAGTGTTCCCGCACAATTAAATTTCAATTTTTTCATTACTTATTCTTTCCAAACTATCTGCTCTGCCCATTTGGCTCTACCGGTAACTTTTATTTCAGGATAATCCTTAACCAATCTTTTCAAAAACCACTTCCATATCCTTCCTTCAAATGAGGGCTGTAACGCAAAATACAATTCTTTCCCCCTCTTGAGTTAATTTATGTGCACTTATTGGGTCCTTAGGCAAAAGCTTTTTACCTTTTTCATAGACAGGATCAAATCTAAAAAGATCCTCTTCCTCGTAATATTTTTTATCAGAAAACTCAGACTGTTTTAATCCTTTTTCAAATTTTGGGCGTCTAAAGTAAGCATATTGAACCATATCCAAATCAAAAAGTCTAAATATACCTATATCAGACAAATGTTCGAAATTTTCTTGAAAGTTTTCACTTGCAGTATTCCAATTAAATCGGCTTATATCAGGATAATATTCATCATCTTGACCAAATAAACTAACCACTTGTGGAAAAATATATTTTTCGTCTCCCTGCCGTTGTCATCATAAAATAAAATTTCAGAAAAATAGTTATCTAAGATAATCGCTTCAGTAGATGTCAGTTTATGTAATAAATCCAATGTTCGTAACGAAACACTACTGTTTTCTAAACACTCTTGAACTAACAATTTTGCCCAAAACTCCTGAATAGAATCATCATCTTCTTGTGACGCCAAGGTATACCAATTAATTTTAAACTTAGTACTGATGTTATCTAAATCAGCCGAAGATACTCCAAAAGTTTTCATTCTTTCACTAGCTTTTGAAAGTATCTTTACTAAATTTTCCATTCTTTTAGTACTAAAATAGTCAGAAATCATCTTCGTCAAATCATTTTTAAAAATAGGTTGTATTTGATCTATTAATTTATTAACGTCAACTATCACCTTGAGTGGTAAGTTTGGTGTATTCATTTTTCTCTACTTTTCCTCATAACAATTCTAATTGCTCGTCAAATTTGCCCCCTCAAAAGCGAGCAATTCCCGCTTGACTTCAACACCATCTGCATGTCTCGTCAGCATATTCAATTTCAATACTTCTTCTAAATCCAAATATATTATTATCCAAATCAAATCCAATTTCAATAAATATTTTTTATGTCAGTAAATTTTTAACCAATTTGTTCTGCTTGTAATTCATGCAATTTTTCAAGTGCTGCGCCTTGCGCTATGACTTCTCTTGCAAGTTCAATTCCTGATTTGATGGAATCAACCTTGCCATTGGCATAGAATCCCAATCCTGCATTTAAAACAGTTGTTTCTAAAAATGCTGACGAACAATTTTCCAGAACATTTTTCAAAATCTCGGCATTTTCTGGCGCTTCACCACCGCGAATATCATTGAGCGCGACTTCTGACATGCCAACATCGGCAGCTCTAAACTTGTGCAAAGTCACTTCGCCATTTTCCAAAAGGGCATAATGATTTAGACCAAATGGTGTTGCCTCATCCATCCCTCCTTCGCCTGTAATAACCAATGCTCGCTTACGTCCCAAGCCTTTGAGGACATTTGCCGTCAGCTCGAGCAGGTCAGGACGTGACGTTCCAAGGAGTTGCGTATCAAGTGGAATCGGATTAATCAAAGGGCCTGTCAGGTTCATGATGGTTGGAATTTCAAGCTGTCTGCGCACTGGTGTGAAGTATTTCATGGCTGGATGCAAATTTTGAGCAAAAAGGAAAACTAGACCAACTTTATCAAACACTTGAGCCAATTTTTCTGCGGGGAGATAAAGGTTGATTCCCAAAGCTTCAAGAACATCAGCCGAGCCAGATTTACTGGTAATTGAGCGGTTGCCGTGTTTTGCCATGTTGACGCCACCAGCTGCTAAAACAAAGGCCGATGTGGTTGAAATATTGAAGCTGAATGAACGGTCGCCGCCTGTTCCGCAATTGTCCATGGCATTGGTCAAGTTTGTCGGAATACTGATGGCTGCTTTTTGCAAAGCCCGTGCAAGTCCTGTTAATTCGCTGGCGGATTCGCCTTTCATTTTGAGAGCTACTAGAAAACTAGCAATTTGAACGTCGCTCAATTCGCCTTGAATAATTGAATTGGCTAGCATATTCATTTCATTTTCAGTCATATCACGACCTGCCATGACTTTTTCAAGTTCATTTTTCATTTGATTACTTCTTTATTGCTTTTACTTGATTGACAAAATTTTCAATCATGATCATGCCATCCAGCGTCCCAATTGATTCTGGATGAAATTGCAGACCGTAAATCTGTTCTTTTTCATTTTCAATGGCCATAATCTCGCCATCATCCATCGCAAGCGCTGTAATTGCAAAGTCAGGTAAAGCAACGGCTTCGTCCATGACAATCGAATGATAACGCATGACCCAAAATTTTGAAGGAAGTTGCTTGAAAATTGAATTTCCCGAAGTTTGACGAACTTGCGAATTTTTTCCATGCATGACCTGATGTGCCAAGCGGAGTTTGCCACCAAAAACCTCAACAATAGCTTGAAAACCCAAACAAATGCCTAAAATTGGTTTTTGTCCCGCGAATTCTTGAATCATGGCTTCCATTTTGCCCGCATCTGCTGGCCAACCAGGACCTGGCGAGAAAATGAGTGCGTCAGCATTTTGCGCCATTTTTTCTAAATTTTCATCATCATTTCTCACGACCGCAACGTCAGTCAGAGCGCCAACATATTGCACCAAATTGTAGGTAAAACTGTCGTAATTATCAATTATTAAAATCATTTTTTCTCCTGTTAGTTGAGTTCAGTGTGCTCGCACACTTCACATCCTTTTTTACTGACCAACTTTTAGCAGTCCTTGTGCCTTGTTCAATGTTTCTTGATATTCATGCTCAGGCACTGAATCATAAACAATTCCTGCACCTGCTTGAACGTGTGCCTTATTATCTTTTAAGACCATGGTCCGAATGGCAATGGCAAAATCACAATTTCCATTTTTGGTCAGATAACCAATGGCTCCGCCATAAATCCCGCGTTTTTGATTTTCAAACTCATAAATGCGTTGATAAGCACGATGTTTCGGCGCTCCTGATAGGGTGCCAGCTGGTAAAGTCGCTGACAGGGCGTCCATGGCCGTAAATTCGGGACGAAGCTTTCCAGTAACTTCACTGGTAATGTGCATGACGTAGCGATATTTTTCAACTTTCATGAAAACAGGGACTTCAATTGAGCCATATTCGGAAATTTTTCCAATGTCATTTCGTCCCAAATCAACCAACATTTTGTGCTCAGCAAGTTCTTTTTGGTCATTTTCCAATTCTTCAATCAGCGCTTGGTCTTCAAATTCATTGTCGCCACGTTTTCTTGTTCCAGCAATTGGATTAGTCGAAACTTGATTGCCATGAACCGCAACCAAACGTTCTGGTGAGCTGCCAATGACATGAAAATTGTCGAATTCCATAAAGTACATATATGATGCCGGATTTTCAACACGAAGTTTTCGATAATAATCAAAGGGCTTGTCAGTAAAATCGGCTGTCAACCTTTGTGATAAAACGATTTGAAACATATCACCATTTCTAATCAATTCCTTTGCGGCTGTTACTTTTTCCTCAAAAGTTGCTTGAGTCATATTGCTGACAAAATTCATTTTATTTATTTCTGTCAACTCATTTTCTGCTTCTGTCAGTTCCGATAAAGCTTCAATATTTGCTGACAGAGCAGTTACTAACTCTTTTTCTGAACGCTGACTATAAACATTATCCTCAATAAATATCAATTTTTCTTGTTTATGGTCAAAAATCACGGCTGATTCGTATAACATAAAATACATATCTGGGGTCCCAATTGTATCTGTCAGTTCAGGCTGAATCCCTTCAAAAATTCCATAAGTATCAAATCCAGCATAACCAATTGCACCGCTCGTAAAGGGCAAATCCAATTTTTCGTCCGTATTTTCTGACTGACAGACCAATTTTTCTAGAAATTCCATTGGATGGTCGTTGCTAATGATTTCATCATTAATGGTTAAATTTCCATCAGTAAATTTAATATGTTTTACTGGATTTAAGGCAATAATTGAAAAACGTGATTGGTCATTTTCTCTAGGAATGGATTCTAAAATTACTTTATTTTTACCTTTCAGGCGAAGATACACCGAAATTGGCGTCAAAGTATCTGCTGAAATTTCTTTAATTTTTCTCATGTTTTCTCTCTATCTTTTGTTTTGCGGAATTAACTTCCATTGATTATGAAATAAAATTTAAGCTTAGCCATCGTTGATTCATTTTAGAAATCCTTTCAAAAAAATACAAAAAAGCCCGTAGAGTATCAAATACTCTACGGGCGTATTCCACGCGGTGCCACCGTAATTTAAGAGTCCTTAAAAGTATTACAAAAATACTAGAAAATTCTCTTCTTTTCCTCGTCTAACAACAAGTCGCTTGGTATCGGGAGCATCCGTGATTTTTATTGTTTCAAATCAAATTGCGAAAAATAAGACTTTTCGACTTTAAATCAGCCCATTCGCTCTGATGAATTTATCTGCTCGCACAACCGCAGACTTCCTGAAAAAATTCTATGATAGAGTTACTCTTCTGATATTGAAAACAATTGTAAAACTTTTTATGACACTTGTCAAGCCTTTTGAAATATTTTTTTAGAAAAAAGAAGAAATTAGTGCAAGAATCGCTAAGCCACCTTGCGTAAGAATAATCTTTTTATTACTTGTCAAAGAACCATAGATGGCCACTAAAATAATATAAATAAGCAGTAATCTGACAATTTCGAGTGAAGCTGAGGCAAAAAACAAACCATAAAATAGTCCGATAGCAATCAACCCATTGTACACTCCTTGGTTTTTAAAGAGCGTTTGAACAGATTTTCTTTCTAATTCTTTCTTCTCCATATTAAAAACTCGCCCTGTAGTCTTTGAGCTTGTGGCCACGGTCTCTAAATACATAATATAAAGAAACTCTAAGGCAACTAAAAGTGTCAAAATCATTGTCAAAATTGTCAAATTTTTTCTCCTTATTATTTAAAAGTCGTAATTTTATCAGCGCTCATCCGAACAGATTCATAGCCTTCTTCCACCGCTTTACCAATTGATAAAATCATCACTGGAACATAACGCTCTTTATCCAAATCGAATGCTTCAGCCAATTGATCTTTCTCAAAACCACCAATTGGGTTTGTTTCATAGCCATGTGCTCTAGCAACTAACATCAATTGCATGGCTGCCAAACTAGCATCAATTTTAACGGCATCATTCATTTCTTGTTTAGAAAAGCTCTTGTAATAAGGAATAATTGCTCCAATTTGTTGATCTCTTACTTCTTGTGGCATTTTCCCTTCAGCGACAGCTTGGTCATAAATTTCTTCACCTAATTCATAATTGAGCATATCACCAAAAATCAAAATCATCGCTGACGAACTTTCATTTTGACGTGTATTAAAACGAATCAAAGGTTTCAATTTTGCTTTTGATTCTTCAGTTTCAGCAACGATAAAACGCCAAGGTTGCATATTTACTGACGAAGGGGCCGCAGTTGCTTCTTGAATCATTTCTAACATTTCTTCATGAGAAATCTTATAATTTTCATCATAAAGTCTAACTGATTTTCGACCAAAGGTAATTTCTGTGAAATCATTATTTTTAAAGTTTTTATTCATTTTTTCCTCTTTCATTTTACTAATTTTGTTAATAGTTCTAAAAGTTCTTCTTCTTCCGAATCACTTAATCCAATATTTAAAGTTTGTTCACTTTCATGAACAGAATTATCATGTTCTCTAGCACAACGCTCCAAATCAGCCTTGGCCTCGTCAGTAATTTCAACAAACACTTCACGATTATTGTCTTTATTTCGCTGACGTTTAACAAGATTTTTTTCTTCAAGCAGTTTCAAATGTCTTGTAACCGCAGCACTATCAATCTTCAATTCATTTTGCAGTTGGGTCTGTGAACATCTCCCTTTGCATTTTAAAATCATCATCAGTTGATATCGTGTAATACTAAAACCAGTTGATTTTTCAAATTTTGCTGTCATTTCTTGATTTACAATTTTGAGTTGGTAAAGTAACTGGCTGACTTTTTCAAGATTCATTCTTTCTCCTTTCATTGTTGATTAGTCAATCATTGATTAGTCAATTATAATACTAAAATAATTAAATTACAAATAAAAGAATTTGCCAACAAAAAAACTAGGTTTTAACCTAGCATTTTTCCCAGTAAAGCAACTCAAATATAACTAATCTTTCCATATCACGATTCTCGTTTTCTTTAAAAAATAACTGCTTTAATGCCTCTAATTCATCATTTGAAATTTCATCTGAGAAATAATCAGAAAAAAATTGTGAACTAATACTTTCTGATAAAAAGAATCGAAATGTTTTGCTTTTATATTCCCAATTTAATTCTTCCAACCAGGCTTTATAGAGCAACATTTGAGCTTCTTTATGTTGTTCTTGAGCTGGAAAATATAATTGTTCAACCTGACTGAAAAGATTATCTTCGTCAAAGATTAGACGTAGAATGCCTACATTTCTCTGACTAATCCGATTTAATTCAATCAATGCTTCTTTCGAGTCTAAAGCTGGATTCATGGCAGTAAATACAAAGTCATAAGCATCTTTCTCACTTTGCTCTAAAAATTCAGCCTGCTCTTGATGAATAAAAGCAATTTTACTTGCATCGGCTTTTTTATTTTGAGCAAAATCTAACATTTTAGCTGATAAATCAACGATATTGTACTTGTCAGTAAAATCGGAAAAATGCGGAATATATTTCCCCGTCCCTCCTGCCAAATCTAAAAAATCTCGCGCAGGTAGTAGTTTTTCAGCCAATAGAAATTCACGCAATTCTTGACCAATATTGACTAGACTTTCATTTTGTATTTCTTCGTATTCTTGCGAAAACTCATCCCAATACTTTTCTAATTCCTTAGTACTTTCATCCATATTTCAGCCTCTTTTTCAATAATTATAAGTCCTATCTATAATTATAACAGATGCTTTTAGTTAAGCCTAGGACCTTTAACCCAAAATACGACCAATAAAATAATGAATAAAAATTGTCATCAGCCCAATAATAATATTTCTGAAAATCGCTTTAATCACCAAGCCATCAGAAAGTTTAGCACTAATCATGCCAGTTAAAGCCATCGCAACCATTGTTGCTAAGATCGTCGCTGGAAATTGCCAAACCCCTTTCACTAAAATCATTGTCAGTAATGGAAAAAGTCCCCCAATGGTGAACGAAATTAATGATGACCAAGCCGCTTGCCAAGGGTTCATATAATGTCCCAAAGTAATATCATATTTTACTGACAGAACCGTTTCTAATGGTTTTAGAGCAAGCAATTCATCAGCAATCTTCATTGAAGTTTCAGAACTAATCCCCTTTTCAATATAAAAATCTTTAATCGCTTCTTTTTGATTTTTAAAATCTTTATTTAGTAATATCTTTTCTTGTTGGACAACTACTTTCTCGCTATCAGACTGTGAACTGACACTAGCGTATTCGCCAGATGCCATTGAAAAAGCACCAGAAATTAGATTAGCTAAACTTGCAATCAGTAAATCAAAACTACTCCCTGACGCTGCTGATACGGAAAAAAGTACACCAACCACCGTTAAGATTCCATCATTAGACCCTAAAACTCCTGCACGAACACTATTTAATTTTTCATCTATTGTCATCGTTTGTTTTTTCATCACAATCCTCCTTGTTTAAAAATCAAACCAACCAAATATGTAACTACCATTGTCAAAATTCCGGCTACGATATTTCTAAAAGTTGCATGTTTTTTATCGGCTCCGTTCAAATAAGCTGCAGCATAACCAGTAAAGCCTAAAGCAATTAATACGGCAAAAAAAGTCGCCATGGCACTCCAACTTTTAGGTATCAGAGAAATTGCAAGCATGGGTAAAAGTGCCCCCGTCGGAAATGAAATCATTGACGCAATCGCTGCACCTTTGGCACTTAATTCTTGCCCAATTGTAAATCCATGACGTTCTCTGACCGTTGTCGCTAGTGCATCTTTTTTCATCATTTCATCCGTTGCCGTATGCGCAAGTTCTTTTGAAATTCCGACTGAAGAATATTTCTCATAAACAAAATCAAATTCCTTTTGATAATCATTAGCAAGTGCTATTTTTTGTTCCTGAACAATTTTTTCTTGAGCATCTCTTTGCGAACTGACAGACACATACTCACCCATTGCCATACTTACCGTACCGGCTAAAGTTCCAGCAAAACCTGCCAGTAAGATTGTGCCAATATGTGAAGTTGCTCCGGATACACCAATTACAATGCCAGCAATGGAGATGATACCATCGTTTGCCCCCATAATACTGGCCCTAACAATATTATTTCTTTGAATTAAGTTATTTTTTTCTTTCATTATTCCATCTCTTTAGAATCATTCTAAACTATATTTTAGAATCATTCTACACAAATGTCAAGTTATTGAAATGATTTTCTGTTGATGATATAATAAAATAAAATAATAAAGATAGGAGTGCTGATTTTGGAACAAGACTTAAAAGAACTATTACAATCTCATGGTTTAAAAGCTACACCACAGCGTCTCATTGTCTTAGAATACCTGATAAAACATCAAACTCACCCAACGGCTGAGCAGATTCACGAAGACTTAGAAAATATTAGCTTGGCCACGGTTTATAATACACTTGATAAATTAGTCGATAGTGAACTTGTTATTGCTATCAATGATGGAAGTAAGAGGAGGTATGATTACTACGGTGAACCTCATTATCACGTTGTCAATAAAACCACTGGTGAGATAATGAATGTTGATAATTTTGATTTTCGACCTCTCATCGAAGCGGCAAGAAAAGCAAGTGGTCTCAATATTACTGGCTACAAAGTAGAAATTTATGGTGTTGAAGATTAATTAAAAAAATACTGATCAAGATGATTAGTATTTTTTTATTCTTTTATACCATTTCCAGTGAATATTTTACTCTCGCATGTAATTTATATAACCCGAATTGCTAGTTAAGTT
>NZ_BCVK01000046.1 GCF_001591705.1 Lactococcus cremoris subsp. cremoris NBRC 100676
GATAAATCTCCCTATGGGAGTTTTTGTATAATACCCGGGGTGGCGGAACTGGCAGACGCACAGGACTTAAAATCCTGCGAGGGGTAACCTTCGTACCGGTTCGAAACCGGTCCTCGGGATATGATAAGATTAATAGTTTTAGCTATTAATTTTTTTTTATTTTTATTTAAGAATGGCTTAATAAAGTGGTTACTTTGGATTTTTATGAGCTTGGACTAGAAAAAAACTTCACAAAATGCTATACTAGGTAGGTAAAAAAATATTCGGAGGAATTTTGAAATGGCAATCGTTTCAGCAGAAAAATTCGTACAAGCCGCTCGTGATAACGGATACGCTATCGGTGGTTTCAACACAAACAACCTTGAATGGACTCAAGCTATCTTGCGCGCAGCAGAAGCTAAAAAGACTCCAGTATTGATCCAAACTTCTATGGGTGCGGCTAAATACATGGGTGGTTACAAAATGTGTAAACTTCTCATTGAAACTCTTGTAGAATCAATGGGAATCACAGTTCCAGTTGCAATTCACCTTGACCACGGTCATTTTGATGATGCATTGGAATGTATTGAAGTTGGTTACTCATCATTGATGTTTGACGGCTCACATCTTCCAATCGAAGAAAACCTTAAACTTGCTGAAGAAGTTATCGCTAAAGCTCACGCTAAAGGCATTTCAGTTGAGTGTGAAGTTGGTTCAATTGGTGGTGAAGAAGACGGTATCGTTGGTGAAGGTGAACTTGCTCCTATCGATGATGCAGTTGCAATGGCTAAACTTGGTGTTGACTTCCTTGCAGCAGGTATCGGTAACATCCACGGTCCTTACCCAGAAAACTGGAAAGGTCTCCACATTGATCACCTTGAAAAATTGAACAAAGCACTTGTTGAAGCTATGGGACACAATGTGCCAATCGTACTTCACGGTGGTTCTGGTATCCCTGATGATCAAATCAGAGAAGCTATCGCTAACGGTGTAGCTAAAGTTAACGTTAACACTGAATGCCAACTTGCTTTCGCAGCTGCTACTCGTAAATTCGTTAATGAATTTGACGATAATGAAGCAGAATACATGAAGAAAAAACTCTTTGACCCACGTAAATTCTTGAAACCTGGTTTCGATGCAATTACTGCGTCAGTTGAAGAACGTATCGATGTATTCGGTTCAGCAAACAAAGCTTAATTTGCTTGTTAAACTAATATAAAAAAGAAATTGCTATTAAGCAGTTTCTTTTTTTGATTTAAGAGTGCATATTACGGTAGAATAAGAATAGAATATGAAATGAGAACTAATGGTTTAGTTGCTCAATTTATTAAGTGTTAAAATGTGATATAGGTGTTCCAAGTCTTTTCTATATTATACTACTTACTCAAAAGAAGATGATTTTCAGTAGATATGTATCATATAATATACAAGTGATAATTAAAAGTTGTTAAGTTGACTTGAATGATTAAAAGTGTTACAATTATGTAAATGTAAACGTCTTGAAGAAATGATGTTGAAATTATACTATTGTAAGCATGGAGGATAAAATACATTGGTAAATACGCAAGTGAAGCGAGTGAAAAAGCAAAAATTTATTGCAGGGACTGCTCTGCTTTTAGGTATGGCAACATTTGGGATGGTTGGTAAGGCTGATGACCTTTCTTCTTCAAATACAAATGGTGGAGTAGATAACTCAAAAGTAGATAATGATAATCAGGAAAGTGTAAAAACATCTACTGAAGGTGTTTCATCAACGACTGAGAATGCAAATACTGTACCAGGAAGTAAAGTCACTTCAACAGTAGATTCTGAAAGTGCGCCTTCTAAGACGATTAGTGTAGGTACTCAATCAAATATTTCAGGGACTAGTGATGGTTCTGATTCATTACAAAAAACTGAGACATCTGATTCATCATCAAAACCAAGTACATCTGATTCATCATCAAAACCAAGTACGTCTGATTCATCATCAAAACCAAGTACGTCTGATTCATCATCAAAACCAAGTACGTCTGATTCATCATCAAAACCAAGTACGTCTAATTCATCATCAAAACCAAGTACGTCTAATTCATCATCAAAACCAAGTACATCTAATTCATCATCAAATAATAATTCAGCTACTAAGCCTTCTACAACGACACAAGCGCCTCCAGTAGCACCATCTACGACGGCACCATCAGCAACACCATCTACAACGGCACCTTCTAATTATTATCAAAATAGCTCTTATAATCAAACGTCAACTGCAGCGCAAATTCCTAATTCTTCATCAGATTCAGCAGCCTCTGTATATAGTGGGCCTGTATTGAAAAAAAACGAAGCTGCTAAACCAATTGAAAAAATTGATTCTTCTAGCACAGAAGCTTTTATTAAAAGTATCGCCGATCGAGTACGAATTTTAGCAGGTAAAAATAATTTATATGCTTCAATTATTTTGGCGCAGGCGATTTTGGAATCTGGTTCTGGGCAAAGTAATATGACCCAACAATATTTTAATATTTTCAATATTACGGGGGCTTATTTAGGAAAATCAATTTCATTTAAAACAGAAGAATTTTCTGGGAATAATCCTTATTATATCGAGCAAAGTTTTAGAGTTTATAGCAACTATGACCAAGCTTTAGATGATTATATTAACTTAATGATTAAGGGGACAACTTGGAATTCAGAAATTTATGCTGGTGCTTGGAAATCTCATGCGAAAACTTATCAAGAAGCAGCTCAAGCTTTACAAGGTATCTTTGCTACAGACCCTGAATATGCTCAAAAATTGATTGAAATTATTGAAGAATATAACTTGAATTTTTATGATAATGTCGACAGTACGACTCAAGTTTTAGATAGTAATATTCCAGAAAGTCCACTTGTCGCTTCAAAATTAGATTCATCAACTTATCCGGATTATAATGGGGTGGATTATCCTGGAGCAGATAGTTATGCTTTCGGTAACTGTACTCAATATGTTTATAATCGAATTATTCAGCTTGGTGGACAAATTGGGACTCATATGGGTAATGGTGGAGAATGGGGTATCAATGCTCAAGCTCAAGGTTACTTTACGACAACTGTTCCTACTGAGGGTTATGCTGTCAGTTTCCCACCAGGTGTAGCTGGTTCTAGTCCAGAATATGGACATGTAGCTTTTGTTGAGAAAGTTTATCCAGATAATTCTATTTTAGTTTCTGAAATGAATGTAAAAGGAAATAATATTGTCAGTGAACGCCATATTTCTGCTGGTGTTGCCGCGTTAGCAACTTATATCCAACCTAAATAATTAGTAATGATAGAATAAAAAAACATCAAAAATTTAAAATTAGGAATACTTTATCTAATTATAAAAAAGAAGAGATTAAAAATCAGCCCAAAGGCTGATTTTTATTTGGCAGAAGTTTGAGATAATAAGTGTACGAGATAAAGACAATCTCAATAAAAAAAAGTTTTTAAGATATTGAATGCTTGAATGAGCAGAGAAAGGATCTAAAAAAATGGCTAATAAAAAAGATAGAATAATGGATTTGATGCGTCGTGGAATTATCACGGAAGATGAAGCTTTAGAGCTACTTGAAAAAAATGGTTCAGTTGATTCAGAAACTTCGGATGAAAAAACAGATTCAAAAGAATTCTCATATACAGACAAAGAAGGATATGTTAATCACGATGTAGATTTTCCTGATGCAATGAAAAATGTTGCAGAAAGTTTGTTTGCTAGAGGAAAAGAAATTTTTCAAGGGGTAGCTAAATCAGTTGATGATAATATTGATTTTTCAAAAGGCTTTCCAAAAGTTAAATCAACTTCTCATATCGTAGAAAAAGATATTGAAGAAGATTTCAAAAAAATTGATCTCAATCTTAAAAGTGGTAAGGTAAGTATCTTGCCAGGTGAGAATGCTCATGTAAAAGTAGAATACAAAGTTTACGGGGCAGTTGAAGATGGAAATGTAGAAGCTTATATCGCTGAAAAAACTAAACTTGAAGTTGAAGATGATGTGCTTGAAATTGAAGCAAATGGTCGAATTTCTGCAGATATTGAACTCTATTTACCAATTAAAGATTACGAAAATATCGAAATCAATGCACCTCATGCAGAACTTAAAGTTGAAAAAATTTCAACTCAAAAATTAAACATTAATCTCATTAATGGGACAGCTGAAGTTGTCGAAGTAAATAGTGATGAATTAAAAATTAATAATAAAAATGGGGAAATCAAGGTTCTTGATGGAACAAATTCAGATTTGGAATTAACTGCTGTTAATGGTAATATTAGAATTACAACGGCTTTCGAATCTGGTGATATCTCTCTCGTTAACGGAAATATATTGCTGACCGAAAAAACAGGAACGGCTCACAAATTAAACGTTAAAAATGTAAATGGGGACATTAAAGTTTCTGTGCCTGAAAGCTTAGGCTTAGTTGGACATGTTCGGACAGTCTTTGGCGGTTACAAAACACGTTTAAATCTTGATAGTCCATTTGAAGCAGGACGTAATGGTGCAGCTGTTGTCCGTCAAGGAGCAGAATCATTAACCTTCGAATTCGAAACAAAATCAGGAACAATTTGGCTTAAAGATACCGAAATGACTGACAAAGAAGAAAATTAATTAAAATCTACTAGATGAAGCCGCTAACAGCTTATGACAAGTCTGTCAGAGTTTGTTAGTAAAATAAGATGGCTGTCAGTAAATTTTGAGAAGAAAGGTGAGAAATGGCTAAGAAACCTCTGAAAAGATCAAGTAGCAATCGAGTCATAGCAGGAACCGTCGGGGGACTTGGGGAATACTTTGGCTTGAGCCGTGCAGTAATTAATGTAATTCGGGTTCTGATTGTGCTTGGTACTTTCGGAAGTTGGGGAACATTACTCATTGTTTATGTGATTGCGAGTCTATTAATGACACCGTCACAGGGATAACTCAATTATTAAAAGAAAGGATAAATTATGTCTCAAAGACAATTAACAAAATCGGTGACAAATCGTCGAGTGAGCGGTGTCATTGCAGGGATTGCAGAATATTTTGGTCTAGGTCGTGATGTTGTGACGATTCTTCGGATATTGTTTGTCGTCCTAGCTTTTGGTAGCTGGGGTGGCTTGATTCCCTTGTATTTCGTAGCAAGTTGGATTATTCCAAGTGCTAGACCACGAAATTACTATGATGATTCAGAAAATGATTATCAAGAAAAATGGAACCGCAAAGCGCAACATTTTGATGAAAAAATGGATCGTTGGTCAGAACGTTATTCAGATAAAATGAATAATTGGGCACGCCGTTATGAAGATAAAGGGCGCCAAAATCAACAAGATTCAAACCAATGGGGAAATCCGTGGGAAGAACCCAAAAGTCGTAAGACTAAAGAAGATCAACCAGTTGAAAAAGAAAAAGAAGATGACTGGTCAGATTTTTAATAAATTTAACTGACAGAACTGCAAGTTCATCATAAGTTGTTCTGTCAGTCATTCATAACTGGTCCACCATGACCTAAAACTGGCCTCCTATATAATATAATAATAATAACTGGAAAAATGGACTTGATTAAGTCCATTTTTTTAGTGATATTTCACCGCTGGAAAGTATTTTTTGTTGACCATTAGCTAGCTTAACAATGAGCTCACCGTTGGAAGTCAAATCTGTAGCGATTCCTGAAAAGTTCTTACCAGATTGGACAAACTCAACTTCTTTTCCAAGAATAAAAGAGTGTGATTTATAGATTTCAAAAAAAGTTCCAGTGGATAGGCGATGAAACTCTGACCAGATTTCGGCAATTAATTCTGAACGATTGATGTTTGGCTTTTCATTGTAAAATAGAGAAGTTGCTTTATTCTCGATTTCAGGTGGAAATTGAGAAATAGAAAAATTAATTCCGACTCCAATTACAACCTGAGTTTCCTTAGCTAGATTTAGAGAAGTTTCGGCAAGGATACCGACAAACTTTTTATTATTTAAATAAAGATCATTAACCCATTTGATTTGTGGTTTTTTGTCAGTAAGTTTTTCAATGGCGGATACAACCGCGGCACCAGTAAGTAAAGTAAATTCTGGTAATTTTTCTGGTGCAACTGATGGCATAAGAGACAAACTCATATAAATTCCACCGGAGTCCGCAGCAAAATACTGACGGCCAAATCGACCATAAGTTTGATTTTGTTTTTCTGTTAGATAGAGACAATTTTCTTGGCCATCTAATTTGGCATCTTTTTGAGTTGATTCAGATTCAGCAACAATCTTAACATCAGATAGCCAAGGATTTTTTTGTAAGATGATAGATTTTTCGAGTTTGTCATTCATTTTTTTATTATATCAAAAAACTATTCTCTTATTCTTTTTTACGATTTTAGAGCTGATGAAAGTTTTCAGAAAAGTCTAACGATAGTAATTATTTGACTTTCAATTGTCTACGGAGTATAGTTTTATTAGAACAAAGTTAGGAAAGGGAAAATAACTTGGTATTTGAAAAAACAGTCTTGAACAAAGCACTTGCAGTTGCTTTCGATATCCCCATTGCAGTGACTTATTGGGATGGAAAAACAGAAAAGTATGGTGAAGGAGAAACTCAGGTTCACATCACTTTCAATAAAAAATTCTCATTTAGCGATTTATCATCAATGCCAACCTTGGTATTAGCTGAGGCTTATATGAATGAAGAAATTGAGATTGAAGGGAGTATCCAAGAGCTTGTTGCATCAGCTTATCGTAAAGCGGGCAGTTTTTTAACTGACCAATCTGGCTTTCGTAAATCAATGCTCAAACTTTTGGGAAATCATTCTCAAAAACAATCTCGTGAAGATATTCATAGTCATTATGACATCGGAAATGACTTTTACAACAAATGGCTTGATCCAACAATGACTTACTCATGTGCATATTTTGAACATGAAGAAATGACACTTGAAGAAGCACAAATTGCTAAAGTTCATCATATCTTGGACAAACTTGATAGCAAACCTGGTGGCCATTTACTTGACATTGGATGTGGTTGGGGAACTTTGATGTTTAAAGCCGTGCAAGAATACGGACTTTCAGCAGTTGGAGTGACGCTTTCTGAAGAACAATATTATTATGTTCGTAAAAAAGCTGATGATTTGGGACTTTCTGACAAGGTTAAAGTTTACTTAGTTGACTATCGTGACCTCAAAGAAGAGCCATTTGATTACATTACCTCTGTCGGAATGTTTGAACATGTTGGTAAAGAAAACTTGGAAATGTATTTCCAAAAAGTGTCTGATTATCTCAAGCCAAATGGTCGTGCCTTGATTCATGGGATTACTGGTCAACACCGTGGTGCCGGAGTGGACCCATTTATTGAAAAATATATTTTCCCGGGAGGATATATTCCAAATATCGCTGAAAATGTTGAACATATCATGACAGCTGGTTTGCAAATAGACGACCTGGAACCTCTTCGACGTCATTACCAAAAAACCCTTGAAATTTGGAATGAGAATTATCTTGAAGTATTTGGTGAAGTTGAAAAAGAAATGGGTAGACCATTTGCTCGCATGTGGACTCTTTATCTTCAAGTTTGTGCCGCAAGTTTTGAAGCTGGAAATATTGACGTCGTTCAATATCTCTTGACCAAAGGAGCCTCAGGACAAGGCTTGCCAATGACACGCGAATACATGTTTAAAAAACATTAAGTTTGATAATTGATAAGTTGAAAAGCAAGACCATTCAGTGTTTCGGGTCTGAATTATCATAAGAACAACTTATTTCAAATTTACTGATGAAAATACTAGCATATCCGTAATCGCTATCTATGCACTTCGTGCTACCTGAAGCATTTGCTTGTAGGGCGAATCGTCCATGGCTATTCTATGACAGAAATGAAACTCATCAGTAAATTTATTTTTAAAACATGTTAAGGAAAGAGTGCATTTTTTCCAAAAAAGAGGTAAAATAAGAGAGTTACGAGTCCCGAAAGGATTTGACCTATTTTAAAAATTACTGATGAAAAAACTAGCATATCCGTAACCGCTGAAGCGCCAACGGCTATCCTATGATGAAAATACTAAGATATCTGGAAATTGCTGAAGTAATAACAGCTATCCTATGACAGAACTTTCTGTCAGTAAAATTGAATAAGTTTAAAGACGCCTTGTAACCAAAATTTAGATTGGGGGACATTTTTAATGTCAGAAAAACATTTATTTACATCAGAATCAGTATCAGAAGGCCATCCAGATAAGGTTGCTGACCAAATCTCAGATGCCATTCTTGATGCCATTCTCGCACAAGACCCACATGCACACGTTGCTTGTGAAACGGTCGTATATACAGGGACAGTCAATGTCTTTGGAGAAATATCAACATCAGCTTACGTTGATATTGCCCATGTTGTTCGCGAAACCATCAAAAAAATTGGCTATACTGATAGCGAAAATGGTTTTGATTACAAATCAGTCGGTGTTCACGTCTCACTCGTTGAGCAATCAAGCGATATTGCTCAAGGGGTAAACGAAGCTGAAGAAGTTCGCGATAAAAATGGTCAGTTAGTTGACCCACTTGATTTGATTGGTGCTGGTGACCAAGGAATGATGTTCGGTTTTGCAACTAACGAAACGGCCGAATATATGCCACTTGCCATTTCACTTTCACATAAATTAGTTAAGAAATTGGCTGATTTGCGTAAATCAGGTGAAATTTCATACTTGCGTCCAGATGCAAAATCACAAGTGACTGTAGAATATGATAATAATGGAAAAGCAAAACGTGTTGATACCGTCGTTATCTCGACTCAACATGCTGCTGCAGCAACAAATGAAGAAATTCATGATGATGTGATTAACAAAGTGATTAAGGCTATTATTCCTGCCGAACTTTTGGATGATGAAACAAAATACTTTATCAATCCAACAGGACGTTTTGTTATCGGTGGTCCTCAAGGAGACTCAGGTTTGACTGGCCGTAAGATTATTGTTGATACTTACGGTGGTTATGCACCACATGGTGGTGGGGCCTTCTCAGGTAAGGATGCAACTAAGGTTGACCGTTCAGCTTCTTACGCGGCTCGTTATGTCGCAAAAAACATTGTGGCTGCTGGACTTGCTGATAAAGCTCAAATTCAACTTTCTTATGCGATTGGTGTGGCCACTCCTACATCAATCAATGTTGAGACTTTTGGTACAGGTAAAGTTTCAGATGATGAACTTTTGGCCGCGATCCGCAAGGTCTTTGACCTCCGTCCAGCAGGAATTATCCAAATGCTTGACTTGCTTCGTCCAATTTATGGACAAACAGCAGCTTATGGGCACTTCGGCCGTACGGATATTGAATTGCCATGGGAACAAACAGACAAGGCTAATGAATTGAAAGCAATGCTTGAAAAATAATAAAAAAGCGGATTTCCGCTTTTTTATTTTCAACGAGTAGAGTTGCTTTCAATAGAATACTTAATCCTGTAAAATAGAAGTAACAATAAAAAAAGGAGCTTCTATGAAAAAAATAATCACTAAAGACTATGCAACGATGAGTGAACTTGCTGCAGCGATTGTTCTTGATAAGATGATGCAGCCAAAAAGAGTGAATCTTTCGCTAACAGCGGGGAATACTCCTCTTGGGATGTATGAAATTCTCTTTGATCGACTACAAAAAATGAATTTTGACCGCTCAAATATCCATTATTATAATTTTGATGAAGTGCCTCTTGCTGGAGAACGTTATGGTTTGACAATGAGTGCTTTAAAAATGGCTTTTTATGACCGAGTGCATATTGATGATGGGAATCTCCATGAGTTAAATTCTCAAAATAATCAAGTTTTTGATCAAAAAATCTTGCAGGATGGTGGGATTGATTTGATTGTCATGGGGATAGGAGAAGATGGTCATTTTTGTGCAAATATGCCAGGACATACAAGTTTTGAGCGAGAAGTTTTTGCTGTTCCATTTGAAGAAGGGGATGAAATTTATCGGTCAATCAAAGAGCTGACAGATAAAGAACCGGCTTCTCCTTATGTCACTTTTGGGCCACGAACAGTTCTAGCAAGCAAGCAACTTTTAGTCTTTGCTGATGGAAAAAATAAAGCAGAGATTATGAAAAAAGTTCTTGAAGGGCCAATAACGGAGGAAGTTCCTGCATCGATTTTGCGAACGCATCCAAATATTACATTTATTTTAGATGAGGCAGCAGCAGCTTTACTTGAAGATTAAAGAATAAATAAAGACAGTTATTGAAGTAGCTGTTTTTATTTACTTTCTTTGAAGTCTATTTATCATGACATAAATGACTTTAAAATATTCTGAAAGCGTTACACTATCTTTCATTGAATATTGAAGCTTAAAATGATATAATTAATGAGTGTTTTGCTATGCAAAATACATTAATTTATAATCAAACTGTGAGTAGAATTTATTGGAATGATTACTCACTTTAGAGGAGACTAATGGACATTATTTCTATCGTTCTCTTGTTCTTATTGGTTGTATTAGTTGTCGCATTTATTTTTTATGCCCAAAATATTAAGAAAAATAAGCAAGATGCTGAATCTCTTTTTAACGAAGCAGAAAATAAAGCAAATGAGGTGATGGCGAGTGCTAAACGTGAGGCGGAGTCTTTGAAAAGGGAGGCTGAAGCCTTCAAAAAAGAAGCCCGTTACACCCTTCGTGAAGAAGAACAAAAGCAACGTCGCGAAATCGAAGATGAATTTAAGCAGGAACGTCAGGAGTTAAAGGAGACTGAAAAGCGCCTAAAACAACGTGAAGAAATCTTAGACCGTAAGGATGATACCTTAACGAAAAAAGAAGAAAACTTAGATTCTAAAGAGGAAAACCTCGTTAGAAAAACTGATACGCTCAGTAAGCGAGAAGAACAATTAGCGCATATTGAAGAAAAGAAACGACTGGAATTGGAGCGTATTTCAAATTTGAGCATGGATGATGCTCGTGAAATTATCTTGAGTGAAACCCGTGATGGTTTAACAAAAGAGATGGCTCAAACAATTCGTCAAAGTGAAGAAAAAGCTCAAGCAGAAGCAGATAAAAGAGCTAAAAATATTATTTCACTTGCCATTCAACGTGTTTCATCTGATTCGGTAGCTGAACAAACTGTTTCAGTTGTCAATTTACCAGATGATGGCATGAAGGGTCGAATTATCGGTCGTGAAGGTCGTAATATTCGTACTTTTGAAGCTTTGACTGGAATTGATGTCATCATTGATGATACGCCAGAAGCAGTTGTACTTTCAGGATTTGATCCAATTCGTCGTGAAATTGCTCGAATGACACTTGAACAATTAGTTCAAGATGGTCGAATTCATCCAGCTCGCATTGAAGAGTTGGTTGAGAAAAATCGTAAGGCCCTTGATCACAAGATGCGTGAATATGGGGAACAAGCTGCATTTGAAGTGGGCGCGCATAATTTGCATCCTGACTTGATGAAGATTATGGGACGTTTACACTTCCGTACTTCTTATGGTCAAAATGTGCTTGACCATTCTGTTGAAGTGGCTCATATTGCTGGTAATTTAGCTGGTGAAATGGGAGAAAATGAGGCTCTTGCCAAACGTGCAGGATTCTTGCATGATATTGGTAAAGCACTTGACCATGAGGTTGAGGGAAGCCACGTTGAGATTGGTACAGAACTTGCACGTAAGTACAAGGAAAATCCAATTGTAATCAACACAATCGCTAGTCACCATGGCGATACAGAGCCATTAAGTAACATCGCAGTACTTGTTGCAGCAGCAGATGCATTGTCAGCAGCACGTCCTGGAGCTCGTCGTGAATCAATTGAAAATTACATCAAACGTTTGAAAGACCTCGAAGCAATTTCAACAAGCTTTGATGGTGTGGAAACAGCCTTTGCTCTGCAAGCTGGACGTGAAATTCGAGTGATGGTTAAACCAGATAAATTGACGGATGACCAAATCGTAATTTTGGCGCGTGATGTGAAAAATCGAATCGAAGATGAGATGGATTATCCCGGTAATATTAAAGTTACCGTTATCCGAGAAACTCGAGCGATTGACTACGCAAAATAAAAAAACTGTCTTAGGACGGTTTTTTTATTTCGGATTACTAAGTTATATATCTTTTAGGTTACAAAAGCTAGTTTCTAGAGTGGAGTTTTGATAGAATGAACTTAATCGTTGATTTATATAGAGAATTAAAGATATATCGGAGGAAAAAATGCGTGAGCGTGGTTTATTAATTGTTTTTTCTGGGCCTTCTGGTGTTGGAAAAGGAACAGTTCGTGCTAAAATTTTTGAAAGTGATAACAACTTTGAATATTCAGTGTCGATGACAACAAGAAAGCAACGTCCTGGTGAAGTAGATGGAAAAGATTATTATTTCCGGACACGTGATGAATTTGAAGAAATGATTCGCAATGGACAAATGCTCGAATATGCTGAATATGTTGGAAATTACTATGGCACACCTTTAACTTATGTCAATCAGACATTAGATGAAGGAAAAGATGTTTTTCTAGAAATTGAAGTGCAAGGTGCACTACAAGTGAAAGAAAAAGTTCCAGATGGTGTTTTTGTCTTCTTGACTCCACCAGATTTGGAAGAATTGCGTGGACGTTTGGTGGGACGTGGAACAGATTCAGCTGAGGTCATTGCTTCACGACTTGAAAAAGCAAAAGAAGAAATTCGTTTGATGAGTGAATATGATTATGCGGTTGTCAATGATAAAGTTGAACTTGCTGCTGAACGTGTCAAGAAAATTATTGAGGCTGAACATTATCGAGTGGACCGCGTGATTGAACGTTATGTTCATATGATTGATGATGTAAAAGCTTAATATAAAAAATACTGACAGCCAAGTCAGAAATATTAAAATGAAAAGTTTAGAAAATGAGGTAATGGATTATGATGTTAGAACCTTCAATTGACAAATTATTGGATCAAGTGGACTCAAAATACTCTTTAGTTGTTTTGGAAGCAAAACGCGCTCATGAATTGCGTGATAAAGAACGTCCAACAAAAGAATTTAAATCCGTAAAAAGGACTTTGCAAGCTTTGGAAGAAATTGCTGATGGAACAGTTAAAATTCACCCAGCACCTGAATTGAAGCGCGAAACTTTGGTTGAAAAACGTGAGTTGGAACGTTTGCAAGCGAAAATGAAGGAACAACTTATCAAAGAACAAATTGCAAAAGAAGAAGCTGAAGAAGAAGCAAAACAAAAAAATAGTCGTGCGGCTAAAGCAGCTGCTGCAGAATAATTTTTTAGGCGTCAATTGGCGCTTTTTTTATTTTGTTTTACTGATTTTTATTAATATTAGCGGATATAGGACATCTGACAGAATCAAAGTTTATTCCATTGTCTAATCGTAATTGGCAAATATCAAATAGTGAACTGTGTTATAATTAAAAGAAGAATTACGGAGGTCAAAACTGAATGAAAATTGCTAAAGTAATCGTTGACCTGCCTCTGATGCAGACTGATAAGCCTTTTTCTTATGCCATTTCAAAAGAATTTCAAAGTTTGATTGAACTGGGAATGCGGGTTCATGTTCCTTTTGGGACAGGAAATCGTTTGGTTCAAGGAATTATTGTTGGGATTGAAGAAGAAAAGGATGCAGAAAATTCGTCAGTAAATTTGAAAGATATTGCTGAGTTACTGGACCTTGAACCGGTGTTGACCGAAGAACAACTATGGTTAGCTGATGAAATGCGCCACTCGGTTTTTTCATATAAAATTTCTTGTTTGAAAGCGATGCTGCCTAATCTTTTGAATTCTAATTATGACAAACTCTTGAAATCTGCTGACGGAGCTGTCAGCAAATGGTCTCAGCTGACAGAAGAAGAAAAAATTTCGTCAGCAAAAGCGGTGCGTGCTGGACAGCTGTCAGTAGAATATTTAGCTAAATCCAAAGAAAATCGGAAGACCGAAAAATATTTATCTATTCCGGATTTGGAAAAATTGGATGAATTTGAAATTGAAAAACGAGCGAAAAAACGCTTGGAGCTAAAATATTTTCTCTTACGAATGACCGATGAAAAAATTGCTCTAAAATCTTTAAATTTTTCATCACAAATTATCAAATTTTTTATTGAGCATGATTTGGTAAAAATTGAGGAAGTTGAAATTTCTCGGACAAAAGATAAATTTGAAGCGATTGAAAATGATAGCGCCAAAGTGCTGAATTCTGAACAAGAATCAGCTTATGAAAAAATAATTGCTTCTTCTGACAAACCATTTTTGTTGGAAGGTATCACTGGCTCAGGTAAAACAGAAGTTTACTTACAGACCATTGACCATTTTCTACAAATGGGAAAAACGGCCATCATGCTTGTGCCGGAAATTTCACTGACGCCGCAGATTACCAATCGATTTATTGCTCGTTTTGGTGACAAAGTGGCCATCATGCACTCAGGTTTGTCTGACGGTGAAAAATATGATGAATGGCGTAAAATTAAGTCTGGCAAAGCTCAAGTCGTTGTCGGTGCTCGTTCTGCTATTTTCGCGCCAGTCGAAAATTTAGGTATTATCATCATTGATGAGGAGCACGAAACTTCCTATAAGCAAGATTCTAGTCCGCGTTATCATGCCAGAGATATTGCACTTTTGCGAGCAAAATGGCATGGAGCCACCCTTGTTCTGGGTTCAGCAACGCCAAGTTTAGAATCACGGGCGCGTGCCATGCGTGGCGTTTATGAGCTATTATTGCTGACAAAGCGGGCAAATGAAGCAGCAATCTTGCCAGAAATTAAAATCATTGATATGCGCAGTGAAATTTCTGACCAGTCAGCAAATTTCTCACAATCATTACTGGCAAAAATTAAAGAAAAAATTGACAAAGACGAACAAGTCATTTTGATGCTAAATCGTCGAGGTTATTCTTCATTTGTCATGTGTCGAGAATGTGGTTTCGTTGTTGATTGTCCCAATTGCGATATTTCCTTGACCCTTCACATGGACACCAGAACTCTGAATTGTCATTATTGTGGTCACGTTCAGGGCATTCCCCAAACTTGCCCCAACTGTCAATCACGAAAAATTCGTTATTATGGTTCTGGAACGCAAAAAGTCGAAGAAGAACTTCGAGAAATCATGCCTGAAGCACGAGTTTTGCGAATGGATGTAGATACAACTCGAACGAAAAATGCTCACGAAAAAATTCTTGAAAAATTTGGTAATCATGAAGCTGATATCCTTTTAGGAACTCAGATGATTGCCAAAGGTTTAGATTTTCCAAACGTGACTTTAGTTGGTGTCATTAATGCAGATACCGGTCTAAATTTACCTGATTTTCGGGCCAGTGAACGCTCGTTTGAATTGCTGATGCAGGTGGCTGGGCGAGCTGGACGTGCGGATAAAAAAGGTGAAGTTTTGATTCAAACCTTTAATCCACATCATTATGCCATTGAAATGACCAAAGCTCAAGATTATGAAAAATTTTATGAAATGGAAATGAGATTTCGTCGTGAACTTTCCTATCCACCTTATTATTTCACGGTTCAAGTGCTTGTTTCTCATCAAGATGAAGAAGTTGCCATTCAAAAATCTTATGAAATTTCTCAAATTTTAAAGCAAAATCTGACAGAAAAAGCCAAAATTTTGGGACCAACTGCCAGACCAATTGCCAGAACACATAATCTTTATCATTATCAAATTTTAGTTAAATATCGTTTTGAAGAAGAATTAGAGTCCGCTTTGAATCAAGTGCTTGAATTAACCCAACTTCGTGACAATAAAAATTTACGAATCTTGATTGATAGCGAACCACAAAATTTTGTATAAAATCAGAGTTGATGAGGTTAAAAATGATTAGATTAACCAAAGAAGAAGCCAGAAATTTTTTATTGACTAAGCAGGGTTTGCTTGGTCATAAACATTTTTCAGGAAAAGAAGGGATTATGGATTTTGTCAGGCAGGCAGGTTCGGTACAGTTTGATCCGGTGGATGTTTGTGGAACTAGTCCAGAACTGACTTTGCAGGCGCGAATTGAGTATTTCACTAAAGAAATGCTTGATGAATTACTTTATCAAGACCGTCTTTTGATTGATTTTTTTGACAAAAATCTTTGTATTTTGCCAATAGAAGATTTGACAGTTTTTACTCAAAAATATGCGGGAATCAGCTATGCAGAAGCAATGGCGCGTAGACAAAGTGAACCTGTTCTACAAATGATGATTGAAATCAGAAAAATACTCTCTGAAAAAGAATATATTTTTGCCAAAGATTTGCGTCATTTGGAAAGTGGAAATTTGATTTGGGATTGGGGTGCCTCTTCATCTGTGGCAAGAGCCGCGCTTGAAACCATGTATTTTAAAGGTGAGCTGATTATTCATCATAAAAATGGACGGCAAAAAGCTTATGCCTTGGCAGAAAAATTTTTGTCAGCAAAACTTTTGAGCGCGAAAAGTCCTTTTGAAAGTGAACTTGATTATCATCAGCAACTCGTTCTGAGACGAATTGGCACGATTGGATTTTTATGGAACAAGCGAAGTGATGCTTGGTTGGGGATTGAGCATTTCAAAACTTTTGAGAGAAATCAAGCTTTTCAAAGTCTTTTAGAAGATAAAAAAATTACAGAAATTCAAATTGAAGGAATTTCAACAATTTTTTATATGAAAAAAGAAGATGAAAAGTTGCTGACAAGTTCGCACCTTGTCCCTGATCGCTCTGACAGTCTGTCAGTAAATCCAAAAGCGCCAGTACGAATGGAATTCCTTGCTCCGCTTGACAATTTGCTTTGGGACCGAAATTTGATTCGAGAAATCTTTGATTTTGACTACAAATGGGAAATTTACACTCCAAAGGAAAAAAGAAAATATGGGGCATATGTTCTTCCAGTCCTTTACAAGAATCGTTTTGTTGGCCGTCTGGAAATTGAGCGACATACTAAAGAAAAAGTTTTGCTTGTTAAAAACTTTTAGCTAGAAGAAAACGAAGTTTTTAACAAGTCACGCAAGGAGGCTTTTTCCACATGTGTAGAAGTTTTTAGAGCATTCAATCACTGTGAAAAAGTCGAATATGTGAAAGGTTGGTGCAAAGAAAATGACCAAAAGTGAACTTTTTCAACAAACAATTGACGCTTGGCTGACCAAAGATATCAATAAGTTATTAAGTGTTCTGTCAGCAGATATTATTTACACAGAATGTTACGGCGCTCAATATCAAGGAAAAGCAGAAATTGAAAAGTGGTTCTGTCAGTGGAATAATCCTGTGGAAAATCAAGTGAAATCATGGTCTGTGGATAAGTCTTATGTAGATAATGAAACTTGTTTTTTCACATGGACTTTCCATTATGTCTATAAAGGGGAAGAAAATATTTTTGATGGAATTTCTCTTGTTAAATTTTCTGGAAATAAAATTTGTCAAATTCAAGAATTTGAACAAAAACATGAAAAATTTCGTCCATTTTTGAAGTAAAATGAGGTAAAATATGGTTGAGAAATTTGATTTATTGAAACATTTTGGAGTATACGGAGTGGCAATTGACAATGATAAATTACTTGTCATTGAAAAAAATTCAGGTCCCTACCAAAATCGTTATGATTTGCCCGGAGGTTCGCAAGAAGTTGGTGAATCAATGGTTGACACATTAGAGCGAGAAATTCTTGAAGAAACTGGATTTACTGTCCTTTCAAGT
The DNA here is from genome assembly GCF_001591705.1 of Lactococcus cremoris subsp. cremoris NBRC 100676. Lineage (GTDB taxonomy): Bacteria > Bacillota > Bacilli > Lactobacillales > Streptococcaceae > Lactococcus > Lactococcus cremoris. The sequence continues at coordinate 17,513 of NZ_BCVK01000046.1, forward strand.
GCTAAGAGTCGCCTCTTTTCGGCTTGGATTTATGAAAATGACCGTCGAGTCGTTAGTCACCACATTTTTAACCTTTTTGATGTAAAATTAAATCATGTATCCAAAAAACTACCACAATTTGTTGCTGATGGAAAAAATGATTCTGACAGAGCAGTTTGGAAATTAGTGACAGAATTGTCAGCAGAAAATTCATCTCCACTTGTCCTAAAAGTAATTGCTGAAGTCAATAACTATCCCCATGTGGATAAAGCCGAAATTTACAGAGATTGGAAGGTCAATTATGGAAGCAAAAATTATCCCAAGCCTTTGGTTTAACAATAATGCCGAAGAAGCAATGAACTATTATGTATCTGTATTTCCAAATTCAAAAATCAAAAACATCGAATATTATCCTGATGAAAAGCTAGATGAGCATTTCGTAGGAATGTCTGGAAAAGTATTAAATGGTGAATTTAGTCTGAATGGACTTGAGTTTATCTGTCTTGACGGTGGGCCAATTTTTAAATTTAATGAAGCAGTCAGTTTCACTGTGACTTGTAAAAATCAAGCCGAAATTGATGATTATTGGTCAAAACTTTCTCATGTTAAAGAAGCCGAACAGTGTGGTTGGTGCAAAGACAAATTTGACCTTTCTTGGCAAATCATTCCAGAAAATCTGGGTCAATTAATGGCAAAAGGTGACAAGGCCGTTCAAGTATTAATGAAACAAAAGAAAATTATTATCGAGGAGTTTGAAAACTTATGACAAAAACAAAAATTATCTTTATGGGGACGCCACAATTTGCTGCGACCGTTTTGAAAGGTTTGATTGACTCTAATCAATATGAAATCCTAGCAGTTGTGACCCAACCAGACCGTAAAGTTGGTCGAAAACAGGAATTAAGAATGACGCCAGTTAAAGAACTTGCTTTAACGGTTAACTTGCCTGTTCTTCAACCAGAAAAGCTATCTGGCTCAGTAGAAATGACTCAAATTATGACGCTCCTTGAATCAGGAGAAGTTGGAATTGTGACTGCCGCATTTGGACAATTTTTGCCAGGGAAATTATTAGATGTCGCTCGTTTTGCGGTAAATACACACGCTTCCTTACTACCGAAATATCGCGGTGGAGCGCCGATTCATTATGCCATTATGAATGGCGAAAAAGAAGCTGGTGTGACAATCATGGAAATGATTCGTAAAATGGATGCCGGTGACATGATTGCTCAAAATTCTACTCCAATTCTTGAAGAAGACAATGTCGGCACTATGTTTGAAAAATTGGCTTTTGTGGGACGTGATTTACTCCTTGAAACATTACCCAAGTATCTGGAGGGTCAACTCAAAGCTCAAGCTCAAAATGAAGATGAAGTGACTTTTAGTCCAAATATTTCACCAGAAGAAGAAAAAATCGATTGGAACAAATCCGCACGTGAAATTTTCAATAAAGTTCGTGGCATGAATCCTTTTCCAGTCGCCCATACCCTGTGGAATGGGGAACGCTTTAAGATTTATGAAAGCAAAGTAGCTGACGAAATTGTTAACAATTCTGATAATCCCTTACAGGCCGGTCAAATTGTGGAAAAAACAAAAAAATCATTAAAAGTTGCTACTGGCAATGGAATTCTTGAGCTTTTAACGGTCCAACCGGCAGGCAAACCTAAAATGGACATTGTTAGTTTTCTTAATGGTTTAGGTCAAAAAATGCAAGTTGGGGATAAACTTGGGGATTAGATAAAAAATAAGATATTTCAAATAGAAATATTTATCCACAGAAACTAAAAGTATGAGACCTGAGGTACAATTTATCTCTAAAAAAGTTCTATCATTTCTAATGATGGAATTTTTTGTTTACTAAAATATCGTAAAAAAGGTTAAATGTAATAAAAAGAAAGCGGATTATTTTATAAATGCCTCAAAGTTTGTTATAGTAAAAATGTACAGGAACTGTACTAGAAAGAGGTGCTTTATGATTTGGTCGTTAATTGTCGGAGCCATTATTGGTGTAATTGCAGGAGCTATTACCAATAAAGGCAAATCAATGGGATGGATTGCTAATATTTTAGCTGGACTTGTTGGGGCTGCAGTAGGTCAAGGACTCCTAGGAACATGGGGACCAAAGTTGGCCGGAATGGCTCTAATTCCCTCTATTATAGGTGCTGTCATCGTTGTAGCTGTTGTTTCATTCTTTTTAGGTAAGGCAAACAACTAGAAGAAACAATAACAGAGAGGAGGTATCGTGTCAAAAGGAAAAAAATTTATTTTTATTCTGGCTGATTTATTTTTCCTCACCATTCTCATACCAATTTTATGGGATTATTTTAATCAAATGAATTTTCGTTGGGAGCTTAGTCCCTCATCAGAAATTCCTTACATTGGTGAAAAACTTCCCCAATATATATTTATCAGCGCTTCAATTTTAGGAATACTCTTATTATTTGCCTTACTGATTGTCATCTTTTATCCCAAAACCTATATGGAGATTTTATTAGATGATAAAGCAGGAAGTTTGACTCTAAAACGTTCAGCAATCGAAGGATTAGTTAGAGAGCTCGTGCTTGATAATGGCTATATTAGAAACCCTAAAATAAATGTGACTTTATATCAGTCCACAATAAAAATTGATGTACAAGGAGAAATTATTCCCAGAGTTGAGATTGTTGAAAAAACAAAAGCGATTGAGCAAGAAATCAAAGAAAGTTTAAAAAATTTCTTTGGTTTGAATCATGAGGTGAAATTAAAAATCAAAGTCAGCTCAATTGTTGAAAAGAAAGACTCGACAAGTCCACGCGTAGTCTAAGGAGGTAGAAATGGATCTTTTCGAAAGATATCGATACCCGATTATTGGCGGAATAATAGGCTGTATTATTGCAGTTTGTATCTTCACAATCGGATTTTGGAAAATGATTCTTCTCTTCTTGCTTATTGGGTTAGGGATTTTTGTAGGTCTCTATCTTCAACGCACGGGAATCATTGAACAAATAAAGAAGAAAAAATAGGAGGAAATTATGGTACAAGAAAACACAAAAACGGAAACAACTGAAGTTAAAGGCAACTTAGCATATGAAGACAAAGTCATCCAAAAAATTGTCGGACTTGCCCTTGAATCTGTCAATGGATTACTTGCTGTTGATGGAGGATTTTTCTCAAATCTCACAGGAAAACTTGTAAATACAGAGGATGTCACTGCTGGTGTTGGCGTTGAAGTCGGCAAAAAGCAAGTTGCCGTGGACCTTAAGGTAGTAACAGAATATAAAAAGAATGTTCCAGATATCTACCAAAAAATCAAAGAAGTTATCCGTAAAGAAGTTTCGGATATGACTGATTTGGAAGTTGTTGAAGTCAATGTAACGGTCGTAGATATTAAGACAAAAGAACAACAAAAAGATGATGAAAAAAGTTTACAAGATCGTGTGGTTGGCGCAGCTCAAACAACAGGGAAATTTACATCTGATCAGGTAGACAAAGTTAAAGAAAAAGTTGATGATATGGGTGATGACTCCCGTGTGAAATAAAATCAATAAAAAAACTGGCATAATGCCAGTTTTTTTATTTATCTTTGAAATAATTTTAGTTCAAATAAAGAGAGTAAAAGTAAGCTATATAATACAAGAAAGAGAATAAGTAGCTTAGTTTTTATTAGTTATAGAGCAATCATCTAAGAAAAGTCATTGACAGCTATTGACTACTAAGGGTATAATAGCTCTGTATCACAACAAATCCCTAGAATCCCTTATATAAAGGGATTTCAGTTGTCATTATATTAGTTAGTTACGTTTTTAGTTACGTTCGGGAAAAAACTAGAAAAATCATAGTGCTTTAAGTATATTAGCGAACTTTTCAGCAGTTTCTTTCTTTTTCTCTTTAGCAAGATGACTGTACAAATTCATTGTGAACGAATAGTCTGCATGTCCTAATCTCATTTGAATTTCTTTAGGATTTACATCATTGTTCATTAGTAGGCTTGCGTGAGTGTGACGGAAACCATGAAAACCTATGTTAGGAACTTTTGCTTTTTTAAAGTGTCGAACTAAGTGCTGTCTTTCGAGTTCGTAAGTTCTCATTTTTTGATGATATGAGAAAACTAGAGAATCATGCAAAGATATAGCACCGTAATTTTGGTGTTTTCTCCACTCTTTCAACATTGAAATTGTCTCGCTATCTACAGAAACTAAACGATTGCTTTCTTTTGTTTTTGCACTGTCTTGTATCTCATTGCTATATTGTATGAGTGTCTTAGATACACTAACGGTATTATTGACAAAATCAATATCAGACCATGATAAGGCTAAAGCCTCACAGATACGCAAACCAGTAGAAAGTAAAAGCTTGTATAGAGTAGTGCTTTTTATATTTGCTGTGGTTGATTGTAACGAGTCAAGGTAATCCAAGAAGCGTTTGAGTTCATCATTGTTAAAATACTTTATTTTTTTGACTGTTCTTGTCTTGAGTTTTGGAGAAAATACTTTTATAGCTGGATTGTCTGAGATAACACCTAATTGCATACCATAATCAAGAATGCGTTTGATGATATTGAGTAACAATTTATAATCTTTACTTTTTCCCTTTTCACGATTACCGTTAACTATTTCAGCAGTATTGGCATTTCTAGCCCAGTCATTAACAATATTTTGCAATAGTACAGTTGTAATTTTCTCAACTTTATAGTTTCCGAGTGCTGGCAAAATATAATTTTTTAAAAAATTACTATTGATTCTGATAGTGTTTGCTTTTACTGTCAATTTATAAGAATCAAACCAACTAGTGGCTAAGGCATTAAAATTGTCAAATGAAACTTTTTCTCTTGCAACAGTAGAGCCATTTTTGATAAACTTATTCATAGCTTGGTGAGCTTTATTCTCGCACGTTTTACGGTTCTTGGCTGTAACCGTGGTGCGTACTTGCTTACCTGTTAGGCTATCTACACCAAGATAGACATTTACTTTATAGACGGTTGTACCGTCTTTTTTTTGAACTTCTTTAATATTCATTTTTTCTCCTGTTCTATTGTCGGGCAAGACATGATTAAGGAGAAAGCGATAGTATTAAAGTTTTATTTATTCAAATTCCATATCATCAATACCATCAGTGAAATTTTCTAAAAACTCGTACTCGTTCATGAAGTTTATCCAGTAAGACACTTGCTCTTCATGATTATGAAAGCGAGGCTTGTTTTCTGCATTTTTAATTCCTTCGGATACGCTGATAAAAGCACCGCTTATATTCATATCCCACATCTTGTTAGCTTCTTTTTCAATGCGAGAATCAGGCCATTTTGCAGATGATTGTCTGCTGACGTTTTTGTCTAATAAATATATTGTAGCTTTTTCCAAAAACTTACCTTGGGCACGAGTGTTTTCTTCAACATATTTTCTAAATTCTGTGTAATCCATTTTTCACCCCTTACTATAAACTGATGTTATCCTTAAATCTTAGAGTCACTATTGTATAATTTAGACAAAGGACAAAAACATGCAAAAACGCTACTCAAAAGAATTTAAAGAAACCCTTATCGCCTTCTATCATTCTGGTCAATCCGTCACCCAGCTGTCTAAAGAATACGACGTGGCCCCTGCAACAATTTATAAATGGATAGACCA
>NZ_BCVK01000047.1 GCF_001591705.1 Lactococcus cremoris subsp. cremoris NBRC 100676
GTTTCAATTCATTACCATTAATATGATCGTTTTCAAACTGTTTCAAAGCGTCTGTTAAAAATTGTTCATTTTCAAAAGAACGACCATTTTTCTGTTCTTCATATGCTTCAAAACCATTGATATAATCATTATCCTCATCAACAATGACTAATCTCATTTTAAAATAATCAATAGGATTCTCTTTAAAACCTTCCAACTTTTTGTAGCGTAAAATAGCTTCTTTCAGTTTTTCTAAGTTAGAATAATATCCTAATAATTTAAATTCATATTCTACATACTTATCATGCTCATGACTAAGACGATAAATAATTTTCTTGTCCATCATAAAATCCTCTCTTGAAACTGGCAGTCAAAAAAATCAATTCCCATATTCATTATTTCTTTTAATTTTAATATTTCCTCTTGCGACCAAACAGGAATGTACTTTTCATCTTCGGGTCTTATCAGTAAATTTAGTCCAAAAAATAATTTATCATAAATACCAACATACAGCTTATCGTCGCCAATAAAATCTTGTTCAACTGAACGCATTGCATCATTAATAATGTTCCAAAAATCAAGATATAAATTATAATTTGAAACATCATTTTTAACCATTAAATTTTTTAATTCAATAATATTATATGTACTAACATCTGAACTCGAAAGTTCAATTTTATTTTCAGCACAGTATTTTTTGACTGATTGTAAATTTGAAAAAGAAAGCAATTTTTCACCATGAGTAAGCAAGCTATCTTTGATATCTGAACACCATATACAATAAGTTTCTTTATTTTCCATCAAAAAGCGAATTAAATAATATTCTTTCATTTTTACATCTCTTTATCTTCCCATACGTAATCGGAATAAAATTTATTAACAACATCATCAATACTCGCATTTGCAGGCATTTCAAGAAAGCGACTATACACTTCTTGAAATGGTAAAGAAAATTCTATATCCTCGCTAATTTCAAATACATCAATTATTTTTGCAAGTTTCCAAATGACCATTTCTCCAAACTCATTAGGGTAAATTTCCTCATTATTTTGCACCAAATTACGGATAAAAATTAAAAATTTCTCTTTATCTCTTAGTAAGTTTTCAGAAATGGAAATCAAAATAAGGCTCTCTTCAAAAAGTTTGTGGTCTTTAGTAACGACAGGGTTTTTGATAATTGCCTCTTTTAGAAGCACAATAGAATATACGTGTTTATTTTTTGAATCGTCCATCTTGTAATAGTTTCTTGGCCTTTCTAGCGACTGCGTTTCCTTTATCAGCAGCATTTTTGATATCTTTCCATTTTTTATTGAGATATTCTTTAGGAAACTCTCTACGGATGCTTGCTTTTCTTAGTTTGGAAATAATTTCGTCCGCTGTCATTTCATCTTCGCCATCTTTAGCTGTCTTTTTTGATGTGGTAGGCTTAGCTTTTGCCTTAGCTTTCGCTTTTTCAGCCTCAACTTTTGCTCTCTGCGCCGCATTGAGCCGAGAGGTAACCTTATTCCACTCCTTGTTGTTCTCGTTTATCATAAGACCGCCTACGATAATCGTGGCGCCTGTCACAAAAACTTTTCCGATTATCGGAAGTGCGGCAACGAATATTGGTGCAGCAAGGGGGAAAATACGCAAATCATAGTCAAAATGTATCTGACCGTTTGCGTCCACTGTAAACTCTGGCGCATTAGGTGCGAGCGTCATTTTGTCAAGAAGGGCATCAAATTCTGCGTTAGAGTAAAATTGTCCGTTGATTGTGACACCATCATCACTTACAAAAGATTTTGGGCTGGGTTTTGGAACAATGGACATTGACGGATAGACTTGGTCTATCATATCGCTCAAAGTCCCCGTGAATGAAGGCGGTGGTGTCGGTTCTGTCGGAGCTTGCTTTTGCTCGGAATTTTTAACTTCTGAACTTTGAGCGTCCGACGTGGCAGATGATGAACTGGATATTTCCGTCTGCCCTGTTTCATCTGCTTTGACTTTTAGGATGCTAAACTCTCCTGCGTAAGGGATAAGCAGAAAAACAGTAAGTAAAACTAAGCTGATTTTCCAATGAAGTTTTTTCATGTGTTTTTCCTTTTTTTAGTTTTTATAAAAAATAGCAAATCATTATTTGTAATTTTTATAACTACAAACCCCATGGTTGAGCTATTCTTGATTTTATAAGCTCATTGTACCACAAAGAAAATTATAAGACAATATTTTATTTGTAATATTCTGATTATTTAAACAAAATAAAAAACTCTCCTGAGTTAAGGAGAGTTTTACAAGTTTTAGCTTATTTACTATTTTCAACAGCTACACGAATAAATTCTGTGTAGAGTTCTTCTGGACGGTTGGGACGTGATTGTAATTCTGGGTGATATTGACATGCCACGAAGAATTTTTTATCAGAAAGTTCAACAATTTCAACCAAACGGTTGTCTGGTGAAACTCCTGAGAATACGAAACCAGCTTTTTCAAAGTCTTCACGATATTTGTTATTAAATTCATAACGGTGACGGTGACGACGTTGAACCACTTCAGCATCATTGTAGGCTGCTTTAGCGCGTGAACCATTTTTCAATTTTGCTGGGTAAAGTCCAAGACGTAATGTTCCACCCATGTCTTCAACATCAACTTGGTCGCGCATGATGTCAATGACTGGATATTTTGTTTCAGGGTCCAATTCAAATGAATGAGCTCCTTCAAGTCCAAGAACATTACGGGCAAATTCTACTGCTGTCAATTGCATTCCAAGACAAATTCCAAGCATTGGAACGTCATTTTCACGCGCATATTTGATTGCTGCAATCTTACCTTCTGTTCCACGTTGACCAAAGCCACCAGGCACGATAATTCCAGCTGCGTCTCCAACAAGTTCAGCAACATTCTCATCGGTCACATCGTTGGCATTGACCCAGTTAATATCAACTTCGGCATCAGATGCATAGCCTGCATGTTTAAGAGCTTCAGTCACTGAAATATAAGCATCTGGCAACTCTACATATTTACCAACCAAAGCGATTTTCACTTTTTTCTTAAGATTCATGACATGGTCAACCATTGCTGACCATTCTGCCATATCTGCTTTTGGTGCATCAAGTTTCAAATGGTCACAAACGATTTGGTCCATATTTTGTGCTTGAAGGTTCAATGGAATTTGATAAAGATGTTCCACATCAAGTGATTGAATCACTGCTTCTGGTGCTACGTCACAGAACATTGCAATTTTATCACGCATTTCTGTCGTGATCGGCACTTCACTACGTAATACAAGCATGTTGGCTTGAATACCATATTCACGAAGTGTCTTAGTCGCATTTTGTGCGATCTTAGTTTTCAATTCGCCAGCGGCACGCAAGTGAAGAATTGGAACAGTGTGAATGTACATGACATTGTCAGCACCAACTTCGGCTTTCATTTGGCGCAAAGCTTCAATAAATGGCAAGCTTTCCATATCACCAACAGTCCCACCAACCTCAGTGATAATAATATCAGCATCAGTTGTTGTTGCTGCACGTTTGATTTTTTCTTTCAACATGTTAGTCACATGCGGTACCATTTGGACAGTTGCTCCGAGATATTCTCCTTTACGTTCTTTACGAAGAATCTCACTGTAAACTTTACCGGAAGTAACGTTTGAATATTTATTTAAATTGATGTCAATGAAACGTTCATAGTGACCAAGGTCAAGGTCAGTTTCAGCACCATCATCAGTAACAAAGACTTCACCATGTTGATAAGGACTCATTGTCCCTGGGTCGATGTTAAGGTATGGGTCAAATTTTTGGACAGTGACTTTAAGTCCACGGTTTTTAAGCAAACGACCGAGCGATGCCGCTACGATCCCTTTACCCATTGACGAAGTACCACCACCAGTGACGAAAATATACTTAGTTGACATCTAAATCTCCTCTTATCTTTTTACAAAACAGAAATAACTGGGAAAAACAAAAACAGCTCCCCAGAGGGGAGCCTACCGTTACTGATTTTTTTATAATAAAAAACCAGTGCCCGAAAATAATTATATCTGATTTTTCCTTTTTTGTCAAAAGTCTGTTTTTAATTTTTTATGAAGCCCAGTAATATCGGGCATTTCTATTTTTCCTTTTTTGTAATCAGTAGATTTTAATGACGAAATTGCCAGATTTTAGCTTCTACATTTTTTATCATTACCTTTTTCACTTAAGTGCTTGCAAAAAATCTTCCTGTAAGCTCGTTTTAAATTTAAGACCTGATTCTTCTAATACTTTTTGAAGGGCATAGAGGCTATAAGCCACTTTGCTAGTTCTAGCATTTTCACCCATATGTCCAATGCGCAAAACTTTACCAGCTAAACGGTCAAAAGAACCTGTTATCATCACTTGATAATCTTGGCGCATTTTTCTTAAAAGTTCTTGGTCATTCAGACCATTTGGTACTTTTATAACACTGACAGTATTAGAATAGCCGTTTTGTAAATAAAGTTCTAATGGGGAGTTCTTTATCGCTTTTCTTGTGGCTTTACCAATCATCGCATGGCGCTTCAAGATTTCTTGGTCAAAAAGAATATTGTCTACGGCTTGGTCTAATCCATAAATGTCTGAAATTGGCATTGTGTAAGGAAACCATTTTTTTTCATAATAATCTTTAAAAGTCAGGAGATTACAATAAAAACTCGCAATAGGGCTTTGTCTATTTTCCATTGCTTGGTAAGCAAGAGGAGAGATAGAAACAATCGTTAATCCAGGTGGAGCCGATAAAACTTTCTGTGAGCCTCCAAGTGCAATATCAATTTGCCAATTATCTACTTGTAAATCTTCGCCTCCCATGGCAGCAACGGAGTCTACAACAGTAAGAATTCCATATTTTTTGAGAAGGGGACAAATCTTGGAAAGGTCATTTAATACACCAGACGGCGTATCACAATGAACAATTGTAGCATATTTAAAATCATGGTCTTTTTCTAAAAATTTTTCTAAAATTTCTATGTCAAAGGCTTCTTTTTCTGAACTTTGAAGCAATAGAGCTTGGCCACCATATAGTTCAACAAATTCAGCGAATCCATGACCAAAGATACCATTATCAAGAACAAGTACACGGTCGCCTGATTCAGTCAATGAAGCACAGGCTGCTTCCAAACCTAAAATTCCTTCCCCCGCCAGAATTCTAAGGTCATTTTTAGTTTTTAAAAATTGAGCAAGTTTATCGCAAGTCCTTTTATAGAAATCATAAAATTCTAAATCAATATCTGGATTTGTTGTTACTTTCGCTCTTGCTAGACGAACATTTTCAGCCACAGCGGTTGGACCCGGGGTCATGATTAGCATCTCTTTCATTTATTCATACCTCGCACGTTCTCCACCAATAAGTTTAGGACGTGATTTGAGGGACGTAACATGAGCGCCACCTAGTTCTTTTGAAATCGGACGTACAGGGATTTGCACGTGTTTGACATGCATACCAATACTTGTATCCCCAATATCCAAACCTGCTTGAGCAACGATGTGCTCTACTTCGACAGGAGATTTAAAAAGTTGGTAAGCTGCAACTTGACCACTTCCTCCAGCATGAAGCTGAGGAACAACAGAAACAATTTCCCAGTCTTTTTTGTCAGCTAATTCTTCTTCAATGAGCAAGGCTCGATTGAGATGTTCACAAGCTTGAACGGCTAAATAAATTCCCTTGTCAGATAGGGTCTTGTGAATAACAGAAACGATAACCTGACCTATTTCGGCTGAACTTGCATGACCAATCAGACCACCATTGACTTCAGATGATGAGAGTCCAAGCACAAAAACCTGTCCTGATTTAATCTCTGTTTGTTTCAAAACATCATCAATAATTATTTGTGTTTCTTCTTTAAGCTTTTCTAAATCCATTTAAAATACCTGTCCTTTCAATAAGTGGGCTTAAGACTTTAGCCAAAACAAAGCCAACGATAACTTGGACAATATTGACCCAAAGTCCAGCAATGGCCGAACCCCAGCCATACATTAAGCCACCAACAATAAAGTACCCTCCAACCATAACTAGAAGACTCAGCAAAAAGTTGAGCCATTTATATCTTGTCAAGCCAGCTAGATAGCCTTGGCCTCCATGAATAATCAGGCTGAAAAACATATAATTACTAAAGCCCGCGGTCAAATCAAGAAGAAAAGCTGCAAAGCCCCCAATTATTGCTGCCTCTCGTTTGCCAAAAAGAAAGACCGCTGTATAAATTCCGACATCCAAGAGGGTTAAAATATTTCCTGCCGAGCCAGGGATTGGAAAAGTAAACAGGCGACCAAGAACAAAGGTAATAGCTGTCCAAATCGCAAGTAAAGTTAATTTTTTTATATTTTTGTTGTCCATGAGTTTCATCTCCTAATTTCCCTAGAAGTTTGGTTTGCTTTTGGAAATTTACTTTTTATTTTGAAAAACACCAAATTCATTAGAATTTTGAATAGCTTGATAGACGAAGTCTTTTGCTTTTTCGACCGAATCTTTAAAAGAATTTTCCTCAGCCATCTGACTTGCAATAGAAGAGGCAAATGTACAGCCAGCTCCATTATTGTTTTTCTTTAAAAGCGGACTTGCTAATTGATAAAAATCTTTCCCATCATAAGCAAAGTCAATCGCTTGTTTTTGATCAAATCGATTTCCACCTTTTATGATTACATTTTTGGCACCAAAACGATGTAAAAGTTTAGCTGCTGCTTTCATATCTGCCTCAGTTTTTACTGACAGCCCCGTTAGAATCTCTGCCTCTTTTAGATTTGGCGTAATGACTGTTGCTAGTGGAAATAATTGGCTGATGAATAGTTCGCGCATTTCACTGACAGAATAGTCTGCATTTTCTTTAAAAACAATAACCGGATCTAAGATAATAGGCACTGGCGATTTTACTGACAGAGCTGTCAGCCACTTTTTCGTCATCTCTAGTATTTTTTTATTAGGTAATAAGCCAATCTTTATAGCTGAAAAATCAATATCAGTCAAACTTTCAAGTTCTTCTTGGAAAATTTCCTCATCTACGGGGTGAACAAAAAACTTGTCTTCTTTGACGGTTACAATACTTGTTAAAGCACAAAAACCATATAAGCCATTTGCCGCAAATGTGGCTAAATCTGCTTGCATTCCGCCTCCAGAAAGAATATCTGAACCTGCAATTGTTAGAATTTTTTTTGTTTGTGCTAATTCCTCTGCCATTTTCTCTCCAGTAATTTTTATTAAAAGTATTTTTTAAATTTCATTTATTGGTTCATATTTGACTTCTTTAAGATATAAGCCCTCAGGCGCTGCTGTTGGTCCTGCAAAATTTCTATTTTTGCTGGTCAAAATCTTATCAATTTGACTGACAGGCATTCGGTCATTGCCGATTTTAATGACGGTACCAACCATATTTCGGACTTGTTTATACAAAAAACCATTACCACGAAATATAAATTTGAAATTTTCTTTATCAAGTTGAATAATTTCTGCTTGATAAATGGTTCGCACCTTGTCATCAACTGATGAACCAGAGGCAGTAAAACCCGTAAAATCGTGTTGACCAACTAATTTTGCCATTGCTCCTTGCATCAGTTCAAAATTAAGCGGATAACGAAAATAAGCTTTAGAATGTCTGTGAAAAGGGCTACGAGTCACTGAATTTTCCAAATAATACTCATAGGTTTTTTCATGTTTTTGGTATCTTGCATGCCAATCATCTGGGACAAGTTCTACTTTTTTTACCGCAATATCTGCTGGTGTCTGAGTGTCTAGCCCAAAACGCAAGCGCTCCAAATCACGCGCTTTGTCATTTAGGTCAAAATGAATCACTTGACCAAAGGCATGAACTCCTGAATCCGTTCTGCCAGAGCCTTGTAAAATAACGGGCTCAAAAGAATTTAATTTGCTTAATACTTTTTCAATTTCTTCTTGAACTGTGCGTTGATTTGTTTGGCTTTGAAAACCTGCAAAATCGGTTCCATCATAGGCTATTGTGGCTTTGTATCTTGTCATTTTTCTATTATAGCACAATTTTTCATGCGACTTTATTTTCTTTTTTTATGGTGGTTTATCCTTTTTCAATATGGACTTTGACAATTCTAAAAAATGGCATAAAAAAATGCCCCACTACGAAGGTGGGGCGAGGTTTGGCACCATGATCCGAGGGGGATTCGAACCCTCGACCGTTCGCTTAGAAGGCGAATGCTCTATCCAGCTGAGCTATCGGACCAAATGTAAGAGAGACAGCTCGACTGGATAGTGAGGAAGAAAATTTAAATTTTCTTTATTCACAACCTCGAAGATATACTTCGAGCCAGCTGAGCTATCGGACCAATTAATTTCTGTCAGTAAATTTATTAAGTTATAAATCACTGACAGAAACAAGTTTATCATATTCTCTTACTTTTTTCAATTATTGACCTGTGCCGTATCCTCCAGCAGTGGTATCATCTGTTCCATTACCATAAGTAGTCGTATTATTACTATTATTATAGCCATCATTGTAAGTATCATTTTGCTGATAGGTCGAATCAGAACTTGATGTTACTGTAGAGTCACTTGATGAGCTAGAGGAGCCTGAACTTGAGTCCGACTGAACTGAGCCCCCACTTGTCGAAACATAATTTCCTGAGTTTTTAGAATTCAAAGAAACAAGATTTCCTTGAGTATCTACTCCGTAAGTTTCTGTTGTCTTTCCTTTTTCAGTCACAGTAGCTGAAGGTAGATAGTAAAATGGTGCTGTACCTGAACCAAATACCGATTCATAAGTAATCAAGCTACTTGGTAAAGTCGTTACAGTTGATTCATCAAGCGATTTCTTCATGATATTTTGCATCGCAAGGTAGATATCTGTCGGCATAAATTGATAGGAAGTTCCATCAACCATTTCGCCTATTCCTTCATATTGGACAGAAACTACTTTATTAAAGCAATCTTTGTAGCCTAATAAAGAAGTAATCGTTGAGGCATTAATTGGAATATTGGTTCTAAAATCTTTTGAAGCTTCATTCAAAAATTGCTCATAGCGAGTAATATTATCTAAAGCCAAGACTTTTTTCATGAGAGCGGCGATAACTTCGCGCTGATGAGCAGCCCGACCGTAGTCTCCATTTGGCAAATGATGACGGTCCCGAGTATAAACTAAAGCTTGGTCCCCATTAATGTGTTGTTTTCCTGGTGGAACTTTCGCAGTGTATTGCGGCTCTGTATCTGAGATGTATAAGGTTTGACCCGTAGTATTGTTAATATCAATCCCACCTACATTATCAACCATATTGACTAAACCATCAAAATTTACAGTTGCAAAGCTATCAATATTAATACCCGTTTGAGCTCCAATTGTCTTCATGGCATAACTGACAGCATTTTTCAAACCATCAGAAGATGACCCTGAGTTATAACCTAGGGGATAAGCTGCATTCATTTTTTGTTTAGAGACGATGTTTCCGTCACCATCCAAAATATTAGTCATTGTATCACGTTCAATTGAAACCATTGTTGTCGTGTGCGTTTTAGGATTAAGTGTCATCAGAATCTGTGAGTCAGAATTCCCATTCCAAGAATCGGAAGTCCCACGACCTTCGCCTCCTGTATCGACTCCCATAAGTAGGATGGTCAGAGGTTTAGTCTCCTGAATGACTTGTTCTGTTTGTTTATTCCCAGCATTCGTGTAAGTCATTTTAAAGGCTTTTGTTGTACTGTTTAAGACGGTTAATGTATATCCGCCCGCAGCAATTGCCGTTACTAAAATGATACTTCCTAGCATGAGAAGTGTTTTTATCCAAAGCTTCATATTAGCATTATATCAAAATTCTGATTTTTCACAACAAAAAAAGAAAAATTAGATTTTAATTTTTCTTTAATTATATTTAGTTTTACTAACAAAAAGGTCAGTCATTAGTCAAAAAATAATACATAGTCGCAAATATCAATGAATTGACCATTTTCATCTCTTGCCCCCCATTTTTTGGTGGCTTCTAATGCAAAATCAAATTTTTCATAAAGATGTCGTGCTTTATGATTGCGTGCTTGGACAGTTAATTCTAGCCGTTTGATAATCCCAACTTCTTTTATCCAGTCAAGAGCATCTTCTAATAAAATCGAGCCAATCCCATAGCCCTGAAAATCTTGGGCCACAGCGATAAAGAGTTCTGCGATATGGCGAACTCGATAATGATAATCTGCTGTCAGGTGTAAAACTCCAGCAATTTCCTCACCAACGAAAGCAATAAAATAGGCATTATTGTCCTTTTCGGCTTGTTGATTTAGAAACTCTGTCATTCCTGCTTCGGACATCAGAATTCCTACTTCATCAATGGTCAAGAAATTACTTTCGGCACCCACTTTGTTAAGAAAGTCAATTACTTTTGGGCTATCTAATCCGCTTGCTTCTCTGACAATTAGTTCTGTAGTCATAAATTATTGATAAGCTCCTCGTATCTTTTTCCATGTGCTTTCAAGATAATCTCGCGTTCTTGGTCATTGATTAAATCTGGAGAATACTTATCAAAAATGACTTCAAGATAATTTTCTGGCAAATCAGCTCCGAGCATTTCCCCCCACTCAATAACTGAAACGCCATCACCAAATAAATAATCATCCAAATCAAAACTATCTGGATCATCACCAATTCGATAAACGTCCATGTGATGAAGGGGAAGTCGACCATCAAGTGTTCTTACAATTGTATAAGTCGGACTTTTAACCATTTGATGAATATCTAAACCTAGGGCCAATCCTTTGGTAAAAGTCGTTTTCCCAGCTCCAAGTTCACCGGTTAAAACAATCACATCTTGTGCTTCTAATTTTCTTCCCAATTTTTGAGCAAATTGTAACATTTCTTCTTCGTTAAATTTCATGATTTTATTATATCACATCCCAGATTGGGAGCCGATAAAGCAAAGACTATAATTTTTTTGCTGAGCTTCAGTAGGTTTGTACACAATTAATTTATTAGTGTAGTTTATTGAACCCCTCTCATAAATTTGAGCAAAATAAAAAACCGTTAAACGGATTTTTATCTTCTTCTGCGACGATACTCTTTTTGCTGCTTTTTATGATTTTTCAAAAGTTCATCCGCTTGTAAATTTATTTGTTGAGTTTCTGTCAGTGGATTTTCATGATTTTGCGTTTTATCTGAATTCACTGGTGAATCTGTCAGTGAACTTGAAAGAGCACTGCCATTTTTAGGAGCTTTGGTTTTACTGACAGAACTTTTTTTCTTCCCTTGACCACGCAAATGACGAACGAGAGCAATAATCCCCCCTATAATTGTCACTGACGCCGACAAACTTGTTAGCGTCATTAAAAGAATATTATTTCCTTTAGCATTATTATTGACCGTTTCATTGATAATCGTTGTTGAATTTTTAGTTTCTTTTTGACTTCCAGAGTTTTTATCTGTTGAATTATCCCGACTTTCGGCTACTGGAGGAGTTTGATTCTGATTTTGCCCATTAGTATCTGTTTGATTTTGCGCAGTTGTACTAGTCTGTGTTTGACTTTGACTTGTCGAATTTGTCCCATCACTAGAACTTGTATTTTGTGAACTACTACTTGCCGAATTGCTTGAGCTTTGACTTGTAGAATTCCCTGTGGAACTTTGAGCAGTTGTCTCTGCTGAACTTGCTGATGTCCCTGTTGCTGTTTCTCCATAAGCAATTGTTCCAACATTAAGCAGACTGATTAGTCCTATGCCATAAATAATTTTCTTCATACTAAAATTCTATGATATTTTTCTTAAACGAACTTAAAATATAGGAATGTATTAAATAAACATCGAGTCTGTTTCATATTTCTTTCATATTTTTTTTGGTACAATAAACCTATGAATAAATCAACGTTTTCTTTGAATGATACTCCTTGGGTTGATTTTTATCAACTTCAAAATCCACGTCCAGAAGAAAATTATACTTTTCCAGCCATCATTATTTGCCCAGGAGGTGGCTATCAACATATTTCCAACAGAGAAGCTGACCCACTTACGCTTGCTTTTCTTGCACAGGGTTATCAAGTTTTTATTCTTAACTATACAGTGATGAACAAAGGAACTGATTATAATTTTCTCTCTCAAAATATTACTGAAGTTCAGGCGGTTTTTGCTTTGATTAATCAACATCATGAACAATGGCAAATTAATCCCGAACATGTCTTTTTACTTGGCTGTTCAGCTGGAGGACATTTAGCCGCTTGGTATGGCAATTCTGAACAAATTTATCGACCAAAGGGTGTAATTCTTTGTTACCCTGTTACTTCCTTCACTTTTGGTTGGCCAAGTGATTTATCACATTTTAACTTTGAAATTGAAAATATTTCAGAATACAATATTTCAGAAAAAGTGACTTCGGCTACACCCCCTACTTTCATCTGGCATACCGCTGATGATGCAAGTGTTCCTATCTATAACAGTCTTAAATATTGTGACCGCCTGTCCAAACACCAAGTCCCATTTGAAGCTCATTTTTTTGAAGCAGGACCACATGGCATTTCCTTGGCGAATCGGACAACAGCCCCTTCTGATGATTATTGTCTTGAATCAGTTCATCGTTGGTTCTCTTGGGCCTCAGATTGGTTAGAAAGACAAATAAAAAATTAAAATGCCCACTCAACTGGGGCATTTTTTTGACAAAATTTTGGTCGTTTTAAATAGAAACTATCCTTTTTCTTTTAACCAAACTTCTTTAAGAAAATCCAAAGTATAATGAGAATTGTCAGCTACAACGACGATATCATTTCCCAAATCCTCTGGTCGCCCAACTCCAATTGGTAGCGCCCCTGAATCTTTAATCGCTTGAATTCCAGCTTGAGAATCCTCTAAACCAATTGATTCGGTCGGTTTTACACCAACGGCATGAGCTGCCACAATAAAAATATCTGGAGCTGGTTTAGATGCCGCAACTTCTGCTGGATCTGCAATCGCATCAAAATATTCAGTCAAGGCCATCCCTTCCAATAAAAATGGCCCATTTTTTGAGGCAGAAGCTAAAGCAATCTTGATATGATTAGAACGCAAATCTTTGAGTAATTGTAAGATTCCGGGATAAACAACAGCTGGGGAAACATCTTGAATCATAGTCACATAGTTATCATTTTTTCTTTGAGCTAGTGCCTTAAATTCTTCTGCCGATACTTTTTTGCCAGCCAAATCTAAAATTTTCTGTAGAGAATCTTCACGAGAAACTCCTTTAAGTTGCTCATTGAACTGACGATCGACACCATTAATGCCAATTCCCTCAGCTAAAGCTTTCCATGCTCTATAATGATACTCTGCGGTATCTGTAATTACGCCATCTAAATCAAACAATACTGCTTTAAACATCTTTTTACCTTCTTTCTCGTCATTTTAAAATTAATTTTTTAGAATGACTTTCCAAAATTACTGACAGAATTTTTTTCATTTCTGTCAGTAATTTTTTTATCAAAAAATAATTGTAAATCCTTGTATCAAAACTTTATTAAGAGCAAAAACATTTATTTTAAATCAAAATTAGCTTGTACTCCTGCTTTTAACTGAACTTCCTCATCATAAACTTTAATCAGCAAGTCTGATGAAGCTGTCAGTAATAATTGACCTTTTTTAATCAAAATTTCCACTTGACAACCTTTGAAAATTTGACTGAATTTCAATTTGGTCCAACTTTTTGGTAAATGCGGAGCAATTGAAAAGTATCCATCACGTAGTGTTAAACCGGCAAATTCATTTTGAATCACTTCAAGTGTTTCTCCCATAACCCCAATGTGAACCCCTTCGGCCGTGGTTCCGCCTTGAATATCATAGTAATCACTTCCAATCGCAGTGATTAAAAAGTCAAGCGCTTCATCAAAATCACCCAATTTGACATCAATCCCAGCAAAAACTGGACGTGATGTCGTTGAACCATGAACAGTTCGTGCAAGATAATAATCACGATTAACTTTCAACCAATTTTTGGGTAGCTCATAACCTAATTGTTTGACCAATTTGGTCACATGTTCATGATCCAAATTGTACATTAACATCAAGGTATCAGCTTGTTTAGCCACTTGATATTCGTCAGGCGAAATTCCCTCAGCCTTCATCAAACGGTCAATCCGATGAATATCGCCATATTTTGCTTCATAAGCTGCAAAATCAACTTCTTTAAGCTCAAAATACTTAGCATATTGGGCAATCACACCATTCTCATCAATATCTAAATAAAGATTTTCCCGAACTTTTTGTGACTCTTCAAGCAAATCTGCTGGAATTTCAAAACCTTTCACTGACAGCTCTGTCAGCCAATTTAACTGCCAAGTCAGCATCAAATTCGTATAAGCATTATCGCAAATACCACCTTCTTGCCCTGGATAAGCCTCATGATATTCATCAGGACCCATGACACCAGCGATATGATAGCGGTTATCAGCACCCAGCTCGGCTTTATTTAACCAAAACTTCGTGGTTTCAATGAGCAAATCCAATCCACCGTCAGTCAAAATACTTTCATCATCTGTCAGCTGTAAGTAAATCCACAGATTGTAAACAATAGCTAAGCTGACATGTCTTTGACGGCGACTATTATCTGGTTCCCATTCATTATTTACTGTATTCAAATGAACAAATTGTGCCTGTTCATCCCCAATTAAGCCGGATTGCCAAGGAAACATTGCCCCTATTTCTCCATCAAACTTTGCATTTTCCTGTGCAGCAGTCAATCGATTGATTCGGTACAAAAGCAAATCACGCGCTGTTTCTGATTCATTCGCCGCATAATAAGGCAGAACAAAAATTTCATCCCAGAAAATATGTCCTCGATAACCTTCACCAGTCAATCCACGCGAACCTACGGACGCATCTAAAAACTGATTAGCACCGTGTTGTGCCGCTTGGCGAATATGAAAAATATTCATTCGCACCATTCTTTGCAAATCCGCATGATCAGATTCGATGACAATATCGCCATCCTGCCATACTTTCTCCCAATAAATTGCATTATTTTCCTGAATTTTACTGACAGAAGTTGCTGCCAGTTCTGTCAGCACAAATTCAACAGGGTTTTTGGTTTCATAAGAACTAGCAATAACAATCGATTTTTCAAACTGAACTTCTTGGTTTTTTAGTAAATCAACTTCAATGGATTCTTTAAAAATTTCAGAATTTCCAGATTCTACTTTTTTCAATGGCTGACCATTTAAATAAGTTTTAGTCGCAACTGCTAATTCTATGTCCGTCGTTCTAGTTTTTGCCACCAAAAGTCCATCAGCAATTTGAGTCACTTCAAATTCTTTGCTGTCAAAAGCCCGATAACGTTCAACATTTTGATTCAATACCGAACCATCAATAAAAGTTTCTATTCGCAATTTTCCAGAAAAATCAGCGATGATTTCTCCAACGAATCCAAAATCGTGAAAATGAATGGGATCAACAAATTTTGTGGTCACTAAAGTCAAACTTCCCTTGGCTAAACTGACATTATAGCTCTCAATTTGCAATCCATTTTTGAAATCAATCGAAGAATTTTTCTCAATTGCTGACTCAAAGTCAACCAATTCATTATCAATATAAACTTTAATCAATTGTGGATTTGGCCAATTGACCATATCTTCATTGATGACATCATGACCTGCAACCTCTGTACTTGTGTGATTAAAGACCCCTGCGACATAGAGTCCCGGATAATGATTATCCGAACAAGTTGCCCACAAAGGCGCCCCACGAAGCCCTAAATAACCATTTCCCAATGACATTAAAGATTCTTGCCCATAAGAACGCTTCCCTACTTCTTGTTTGTCATATTGGATCATCCAATCTTTATCAGTCATTTCTCCCCCTTTATTAAACTAAAGGAAGCAGAATTTATTCGCTCTGCTCCCAAACAATTCTGTTAATTATTTTACAGCATCCTTAAATGCATTTTTTTGTTCAACTCCTTGTCCCATGACGTCAGTATCCTTGTAACCAAAGAACCAAACTAATAAGAAAGTGGCAACAGCACATACCGCAGTGGCAATCCAGAAGAGCATTAAGTTACCCGCAGGTGCATGATGCGTCAATGGATTAGAGATAAAGTTAGGAAAACCAATCAATGACCCTGAAAATCCAAACATTTGTAAGCCACCAAATCCGGCAATACCAGCACCAATTGCTGCACCAATTGAAGACATGATGAAGACACGAACATATTTCAAGTTAATTCCGTACATGGCAGGTTCAGTTACTCCACAAAAAGCCGAAATGGCAGCTGGAGCAGAAAGTCCTTTAAGGTCAGCTTTTTTAGATTTAAAGAAGACAGTCAAGGCACCAACTCCTTGCGCAAGCATTGTGAAGCTAACAATCATATTAAGTGAGCTTGCTCCTGTTGCTGCCAACTCTTGTGAAATAAGTGGTACAACCAACCAGTGCAAACCAAAGATAACCAAACATTGATACAAACCACCGACAATAATACTTGCAATCCCTAAGTTTAATGACAAGATATGGTCAATAACGAATGACAAACCAGATGAAATTGTTGAAATAACAGGACCAACCAAGAGTAAAACGATTGAAGCAGTGATAAAGAAAGTAATCATCGGTTGGAAAATTGGACGCAAGGCAAGTGGTAAAACCTTTTTCAACCAAGCATTCAAAGGTTTAGCGATTGCTACCGCCACAATGATTGGGAAAATTGTATAGGCATAACTTGGCAAAGCAACCGGAATTCCAAAATAGCTCGTATTAAAAGTGACTCCAAGGAAATTTGCTACTGGAGCTGCTGCTTCAACAACAACATTTTTACCGGCCGCATTTGTTCCAACATGAGCATTTACCAAGTTAGTAATCCCTGGATTAATCATGAAACCACCAACAGCAGCACCAATAAATTGTAAAATAGTATCTTTAGGCGCTAATTGTTTTGCTGCTGAAAATCCTACTAGAACAGGTAAGAAATAAAATGGTGTCATTGCAAGAGTTGAGATAATGACGTAAGTTGAACTTGCAGGGTCAATCACTTCAATTAAACGATTTCCTTTAACAAAGATACTTAATAATCCATTAATCATCCCACCAGCCGCAAGTAAACCAATAATTGGAATCATCGAACCTGTAATTGTCCCAATGACCACTTGGAAAGCATGAACAATTGGATTTTGTTTTTTACCATTAGCCGGTGCTGTTGCAGCAAGTGCTTGCGCCGTTGCATCCTCATCAACAACTGAATCTCCAAGCTGTTCAACAACCTCATCATAAACATCTTCTACAGCTTGTCCAATAACTACTTGATATTGATTCAAGTTTGAGTTATAAACAGCTCCAGCGACACCAGTTAAGGCTTCAATCGCCGCCGTATCTGCTTTATCTTTGTCTTTCAAGGTAAAACGAAGACGAGTGATACAGTGAATAACTTTTGTGACATTCTCAGCGCCACCTACATTTGCGATAATTTCTGTCGCAAGTTGTGAATAATTTGCCATAAGTTCTCCTTTTACTTCATTATTTATGAAGTATTTCATAATATAAAATAATAATTGACGAGTTTAATAGTCACAAAATTTATATACAAAGCCCTCGTCTTCTTTGTCCTATAAATGGATTAACCTAACCTTAAATTTTTATTCTTTATTTAACACTTGCCTTACCAAGTTCACTTCCAGAAGTAACTGGTCCATAATTGACATTGAACTCAGAGAGTTTATCTTTTGTATTTGTAAAGATAACCATTGTCGTTTTATCTAAACCTGCAGCTTCAATCTGTGCCCAATCAACGCTTCCAAGCTCATCACCACCATTGACAATATCATCAACTTTGACCTTGATTTTAAAAGGAAGACCTTTAAGAGCCACTGTATCAATTCCAAGATGTAAAAGTACATCTAAGCCATCAGCACGTTTAAAACCAATTGCATGTCCTTGAACCGGGGCAAAAATTTTATTTTCTTTTGGCTCAACCGCGAACCCGTCTCCCATTATCTTTTTTGAAAATACGGGGTCGTTGACTGTTGAAAGGTTGATAACTTCCCCAGAAACTGGAGCATAAAGGCTTTTATCATCTCTCAATTCTTTCTTTTTTCCTATTCCAAACATAAGAATCTCCTATCTTTTGCAGTTGTACGTACAAGTTAACAAAATCATTGTATCACATAAAAACGTTTTCAGCAATCGTTAACAATTATTTTTATGATAAAATATAAAGTATGAAGAAATATGAAGTGATTTTGCAAGATTTAGAAAAAAAGATTTTTAATGATATCTATAAAACGAACGATATTCTTCCAAGCGAGAATGAACTTTCTATTAGTTATGAAAGTAGTCGTTCAACCGTCAGACAAGCTTTAAAAATTTTAGAAGAAAAAGGGCTCATCCAAAGAAGACATGGCTATGGCAGCATTGTCCTCGCTCACGATCGGCTCCTTTTCCCTATTTCCGGCTTAACTTCATATAAAGAATTGCAAACTTCAATGGGTTTTCACAGTGAAACTGAAGTAATAAAATTTGAAAGTATAAAAATTACCCCAGCTCTTTCAGAAACTACTGGATTCGCCATCGGTGACCAAGCCCTTAGTATTCTTAGAAGAAGAAAAGTAGATGGTAAATTTTCCATTTTGGATTGGGATTTATTTTTAGAAAAATACGCTGATGGTTTGACCCCCGAACATGCCCAAAATTCTACTTACGATTATTTAGAAGGGGCTTTGGGGCTTGATATTGCCTATGCCCAAAAAGAAGTTACCATTGATTTTGCTTGTGAAGATGATTTTACATATCTTGATTTAAATCCGAAGGACCATCATGTTGTTTCCGTGAAATCTCATGTCTATCTTGCCGATAATACACTTTTCCAGTATACTGAATCACGACATCAGGTTGACCGTTTTCGTTTTACAGAGTTTGCTAGACGCCAAAAAAGATAAAAAAACTCTACCACAGTAGGTAGAGTTTTAGGATATGAAAAAAGACAAGAAGAATATTCTCCTTGTCTTTTCTTTATTTCACACCAATTTCCGCTTCAACAACTTCAACAATTGTATCCACAACATGCTCAACTTGTTCATGAGTTGGAGCTTCAGCCATCACACGTAAAAGGGGCTCAGTACCTGAAGGGCGAACTAAAATACGTCCTTTACCATTCATTGAAGTTTCCATTTCTGAGATAACTTTCTGAATAGCTGGCACATCCATCGCTGATTTCTTAGCTGCATTGTCTTTTACACGAACGTTAACTAATTTTTGAGGATAAATTGTAACTTCACTTGCTAATTCAGATAAAGTTTTACCCGTTTCACGCATTACTTTTAATAATTGAATAGCTGAAAGTTGACCATCTCCAGTCGTGTTGTAATCAAGGAAAATCATATGACCAGATTGTTCACCACCGAAGTTGTACTTATTTTTCTTCATTTCTTCAACAACATAACGGTCACCAACAGCTGTAATTACTGAATTAATTCCTGCTTCTTCAAGTGCCAAGTGGAATCCAAGATTAGACATTACTGTTGTTACTAAAGTATCTTGTGCTAATTTACCTTGTTCAAGAAGATACTTCCCAACGATAAACATAATTTTATCGCCATCAACAATTTCACCATTTTCATCAACGGCAATTAAACGGTCAGCATCCCCATCAAAGGCAAGTCCGAGGTCACTTCCTGTTTCGACAACTTTTTTAGCCATCGCTTCAGGATGAGTTGAACCAACTTTAACATTGATATTAAGTCCATCAGGATTTTCACCAATCACTGTTAAATTAGCTTTCAAATCCGCAAAAACGGCACGTGCTGAGGTATATGAAGCACCATTCGCAGTGTCAAGCACCACATTATAACCTTCAAAGTCACCTTCAGCCGTTGTTTTTAAGAAAGCTTGGTATTTACGAACGCCTTCAATATAATCATGAAGCATTCCCAAACCTTGAGCTGATGGACGTGGCAAAGTATCTTCTTTGGCATCAATCAAAGCTTCGATTTCGAGCTCTTTTTCATCTTCTAATTTGTAGCCATCTCCACCAAAGAATTTAATTCCATTATCTAATGCAGGATTATGACTTGCCGAAATCATAACTCCAGCAGAGGCTCCATCTTTTTTTACCAAATACGCAACACCAGGTGTCGCTATGACTCCCAAATCATAAACTTCAATCCCAACAGACAAAAGTCCTGAAATCAAACTACTCGCAAGCATTTGCCCAGAAATTCGTGTATCACGGCCAACATATACTTTGGGAGTTTCCAATTCGTGTTGACTGAGAACATAGCCTCCAAAACGACCAAGTTTAAAGGACATTTCTGGCGTTAATTCAACATTTGCTTCTCCGCGAACACCGTCTGTTCCAAAATATTTACCCATTTTTATTGTCTCCATTTTTTATTCTTTTTATATGTTATCAAAAATTAGATACCGATTTTTACCGGGGTCAAAGTAACTTCAACCTCTTGCGGATCTATACTTACTCCTGCTGCATGTAAGGGAACTGTTATTTTTGTTTCTTTCACAATGCCTGTAATATCTACTGTGCCTTCTACACTATTAATTGCTTCTAAAGCACTTTTTTCACCCGACAAAGTAACATTTTTATCAGAAATTTTCGTTTTCACTTCTGATAAAGTCTTATCAAGTGTTCCTTTTTGTGTTATTTTAACTGGAACATCTTTTGTTAACTTATTCACTGTAACTTTTAAATGTGTTGTTGAAGGTTCAATTTGTGCCGGTAGAATTTTACCTGCACTATCTACGGCGTGAAGAGTTACTGTGCCTGAATAGTTTTCTGTTAAATTAACATCATTCGGCAAAGCTGCTTCAATTGCATAGATTTTTTGAATACTTTCATTTCCTGCGGTAACCTTAACTTTTTCATCACTAACAGTAAGGCTATCTATCGTAAATCCTTCTGGAAGTTGAGTTGAATCAGCTTTTGGGGTCACTTCTAATTCTTTTTTAGCTTTATCTTCCACCGTAATATTCATGGTTTTAGGCTCAATTGTTGCCGTCACCCCACCTGGAAGTTGTTCAATTCTGATTGGAACATCAAATTTACCAGTTTTCAATTTTGTTAAATCAACACTTAAAAAGAAATTTCTAGTATCTGAGTTTTCTTCATTGGTGATTGAAAGTCGATTATATCCTGATAAATGAACTGTTGCACTGCTGTTATAACCACTGACAAAGTATTTATTAGAATTATACTTTAATTCTACTGGAACATTATTAATTGTTGCGGTGTAAACTTCACCAGATTGGTTGGTTCCTTGATTGCGAATAGATGTAGCGTTAGCATTAAAGAAAAGCACAATTGCAAAGAAAACAGAAGCTAAAATATAAAATGTTTTGGAATTAAAAAATCTATTTGCCATTTTTCTTTTCCTCCACCTTATTTTTTCTAATTCTTCCTGTTCCTCTCACTGTTTTTTCAACTTTAGGAACTAAGATTGCGACTAAAATATCATGAAATTTTTCTTTTGAAATATCGGAAAAAAACTCGCCATTATGTGCTACTGAGATTCCGCCAGTTTCTTCTGAGACTACCAAAATCAAAGCATCTGAAACCTCAGAAAGTCCAATTGCAGCCCGGTGTCTTGTCCCAAACTGTTTTGAAATGCCTGACTTCTCAGTCAAGGGAAGGTAGGCACTTGTCACGGCTATTTTATTTCCCTGAACAATGACTGCGCCATCATGCAATGGCGTATTGGGAATGAAGATATTAATAAGTAGTTCACTGGTAATATCAGCATCTAACCGAATTCCGGTACTTACAAATTCATTCAAGTTTTGTCCTTGCTCAATCGCAATCAATGCCCCAATCTTTCGTTCAGACATGTAAGCAAATGACTTTTCATAAGCTGAAATGTGACCATCTAAGCTCCCTTTTTTTGTTGGTGTAAATAAAGTGGTTGTTCTTCCCAAGCTTTCAAGTGCTCGCCTAATTTCCGGTTGAAAAATGATAACTCCGGCAATAACCCCGTAAGTGATGACTTGATTGAGTAGCCACTCAACTGTTGTAAGTCCAATAAGTCCAGCAATAATTCTAATAAAAATGAAAATAATCACACCACGAACAAGCGTCATTAATTTTGTTCCTTGTACAAAGCGAATCGCTTGGTAAAGGAAAAAACTGACAATTGCAATATCTAATACGGCAATAGCAATCCGCAGAGGTGATTCATTCAATTCAAAAATTTTTTGCCAAAATTCAAGGTTAAAAAATTGATTGAAGTCGGTCAAAAGTTCCCCCTCCTTTTCATATCGTTACTTTAATTATACCAAAATTTTATATTAACTGCTGTATTCCCATATAATGATTAACGGTAAGCTTGATATATTTGTTATTTATACCCGAATTGCTAGTTAAGTTCATTGGAAAATAAATAAGTCGTGCTATCCTAATCTTAAACCACTAAGCATTAGAAAGCGCACGACTTATATGACTTATAATAGCACACTCCCAAAAGTTTTTGTTTATTTACTGACAACCATTGAGACGCTTTATCAAACGAGGGTTCCCCTTGAGGTTCAAAACCGAAAGAACGTCCATCTCGCAACATCAGGTTGCTTAGTTATCGCTTGTTACCTCTGGGGCGTACTGCATTTTAGTGAAACGCTTAAAGCTAAGCACCAACTTGCTCAAAGTTTATTTCCTAATTTCCTAGAATATTCTCGCTTTGTCCGCCGTTGTAATGCCCTCTTACCGAGTATCCAAGTCATTCGCCAAGCACTCGTCTTTAAAGAGGTTGAAGGAATTAGTGTATCCATTATTGACAGCTTCCCCATTCCTTTGTGTCAGCCTATTCGTAATTTCAGAAGCAAAGGTCTTGGAGATTATGCAAATGTTGGCTACAATGCTACAAAGGGACAGTACTTCTATGGATGTAAATGTCATGCTTTAGTCAGTGAATCAGGCTATGTCATAGACTACACAATTACTCCTGCTTCAATGGCTGATAGTTCAATGACCGAGGAAGTGTTGAGTCAATTTGGGACACCAACAGTCCTTGGAGATATGGGATATCTAGGTCAGTCACTGCATGATAGGCTGAAATTAAAAGGAATTGATCTAATT